>CAZBMT010000209.1:0-5144 GCA_964492645.1 uncultured Cyanobium sp.
CGAACTGCTGGCGGAAATCGCGCAGCTTCTGGTTGGAGAGGGCCTTGAGCGGCGTGGTGTAGAAGACCTTCTGACCGTGGGCCAGGGCCCGGTGGATGGCGTACTCGCCCACCAGGGTCTTGCCGGAGCCGGTGGGGGCGCTCACCACCACCGAATGGCCCTGGTTCAGGGCGTCGATCGCCTCGAGCTGGAAGCCATCGAGAGGGAAGGGGAACAGCTGCTCCAGCGACGGGACGGCCTTGTTCAGGGCCGTGCCGCCGATCACGCCGTCGCTGGGCCCGTCGACGCGGGTGGAGCTGCCAACGTCGGGGCTCTCGAGCATCGTGGAATCCTATGGGCTGGCCGCCCCGGGGGAGCGTGGCTCAGGCCGATGCCGAATCCCGACCACACGGCGCCAGAACCAGCCAATGGTTCACGAACGCCCCTGGCCGAACCTGCACCGAACGGGATCCGGGATGGCACTTTGGGAATGGAATCCCCAGGGGAGATGGGGCACCGCAGCGAACAGCCTGGGGCCCAGAACGCCGATGGGCTGATCGCGGATCAACGCCACCAGCGCCATCCCCTCACCTCGATGCAGCTTCAGGGTGACCAGGGCCGCTGCATGGCCTCCACAGGATGGAAACCCACGCGTCATCCAGCCGTGCAGACGTATAGCTGATTCCAGAAAGATGTCAGCCAGCGCCTCCGATTCCTTCCACAGAAAAACGGATCATTGGGCCGATGCCGCCAGCACACACTGCTGCCCAGAAAACGGGCCAAGAGTCCTGCAATCGCTGGCCACCTCGTGACATGCCCGGGGCATCGTCTGGGCTCCGGCCGACACACCAGCGGACCGATCCCAGTCCGGAAGATCGATGGCCCGATGGCGCCGATCGAATGGCTGGGCCGACAGCCGCTCCTCGCCGTTCATCCTTTCTCCCGCAGCAGGAGCTGGCTGGTTCTTTGCGCTGGCTTCAAAAAGAAAAAAGAACTTCCAACGCCTCACGTGCCACGCTTCGGCACGGAGCATAGGCTTGACACGATCGGACAATCCGTCGATCCAGCATGGGAAATCGGTTCGACCAGCTGGTGCAACAGGTGTTTGCGGATCGGGTTCCTCGATCCTCCGCACCTGTGTCGGTTTCGGTGAACAATCCGTTCCTGGTCGGACCCCTGATCGAGCGGCTGGCGCCCCGGGAGCGCGAGCCACTCCGGGTGCCGGTGCGGCGGCCCGACGACCATCTGGTGTTCGACCTGCTGGTCGAGAACCTGCGCATCAGCCCTGAAGGCGATGGCGCGGCGCGGCTCGTCCGGGACACCCCGGGCCAGCGCTCGCTGCTGATCATCGAGTTTCCGCCCCAGAGCTTCGGCGAGGAGGCCTTCCTCGCGGCGGCGCAACCCAAGGTGGACGCCACCGATGTCGGTGCCGAGCTGCCACCGTCCAGGAACGGCCAGCCGGTGGTCAACGTCAAAGGCGGCACAGCGACCAAGCAGAACGAGGAACTGAAGCCGAAGCCAGAAGCGCTGGCCGGACGGCTGCCGGCGCGGGTGCGCATGGCCGGGCCCAGCCGCATCGCCCTGCGGATGCCGGACGCACTGGATGGCGTGCCCTTCACCCTTGCCGCCGTTCTGGCCGCCTTGCGCGACTGGCCGATGAACCTTGCCATCGGCGCCCGGCCCGACGCGGTGGATCTCGATCCGCTCTGGTGGCGCGCCGATGTGGCCGAACGTCTGGCCACGGCGATCGTGTCGAACCTTTCGGACAATGAGGCCGCCGATGCAAGGCGGCGGCTGAAGGAAGGCGCCCGGCGGATCGCCGATCTCGCGGCCGGTGGGCTGAACGGCGGCCAACCTGGCCCGGTCGCCTTCGAGGCCCTGCGCCGCGAGGCCGACCGGCTGTTCGAACGCCACCCGCCACTGCGCCGGGGTGATCTGCACACCGCCACGCTGGCGGCCCTGGCGGCCGGGTCGGCCGGGCGGCTGGGCGCCACCGCCGCCGCGGCGGGGCTCGGGGATCGGGCCGCCGGCATCGAGGCGATGCCCTACCTGCCGCTGCTGGCCGACACGCCGCACCGGCCAGGGGGCTCGCTCACCGCTCTGGAACTGCCCTATCGGCTGCACATGACGCCGATCGCAACCGCCGGCGGTACGCCGCAGTGGCAGCATCGCGACGACCCTGCCACCGCCCGCGGCCGCACCGAGCTCTGGCATACCAGGTTGTCGGGCGCGGGCGGTGCTCCGTCGCGGCTGCGCTTCCTGTGGTCCCCTGACCTGGATGCCACAGGCGATGTGGCGGGGCCGTTCCGGATGAGCCTTGACCGGCAGGACCGGGACTTCCTCGTGAAGCTCACCGCCGACTGGACTCAGAAGCGGGCCGGTTCGGGCCGGCGGTACCTGCCGGCATCGGCCGAGGCGAAGCGGCTGCACCTCTCCGCCCTCGGCGCCCTGCTGGAGGCCGGCGGCGACTGGGAGCCCCGGCCCGAAGGCGTGGATCTGGAGCAATGGCGTCACCTGGCCACGCTGGGGCGCGACCACGTCGTGCGGGTGGTCTACGCCGGCTTCCTGATGCCCTTCGGCCATGCCGCCTCGCTGGTGAAGGTGACCGAACGCCGGTTCGAATCCCCCGACCCGGCGCGCCCGGGCGAGAGGCTGGCGGTGCTGCGCCAGCGCTTCTTCCTGATCGTGCGCGAAAGGATCCGCCGGTATGACGGCAGCAGGCATGTCCACGGTGGGCGCAACATGCCCTTCACCGAGGTCGAGATCCTGACCGGGACCTCCCCGGACCTGGCCGACCCCGGCGATGGGCTGTCGCGGATCGACGAGACCGGCGGCACCGTGTATGGACCGGTGGTGGTAGCCGGCCGGTCGATCACGGTCTCGCCCCGGATGGCGTTCTGGCCGAGGCTGCCGGGCGCTGGCGATCTGCGCTTCGAGGTCGCCGGCACCGATCGCAATGGCGAGCGGCGGGTGTTCACGCTGCCCATGCTGTTCGTCAGCGAGGTGGCCAACCGGGCGCGCGGCGCCGAGATCCGCGCCGGCTATGACGCCGCCGAACCGGGGCGGCGCCAGACCGACCTGGGCGGCGGCAGCGTGCGCTTCGATGCCGGCGGCGGTGTGTCGAGCCTGCCGACGGAGTGGATGCGCTTCACCGTGGGCGGTGTGGTGGGCGCCGACGACCTGGCGCCGCGGTTCCATCCCGAGATGGAGCAGGCGAGGGTGCGGGTGCCGGCGCTCCAGACCCTGCTGGGCCGAGCGGACGGGATCGAGATGCGCTACCCCGGCGTGGTGGTTCGCAACGAGCCGAACCCCGGCGAGATTTATCTGGAAGTGGCGGGGCCGCCCCATGAGCTGAAGTTCGGCGGCGGCGGGCAGGCCCAGACCGACGCCCTGGGCGGGATCGGCGCACCGCAGATGGCGATCTATGGCCTGTCGAAACGCTCGGGCCCAGTGTCCGCCAAGCCGGGGCTGAGCACGCAGGCGGCGCTGGCGAACGGCGTCGCCAACCGGTTCGACGTGGCCGACTTCTTCCCGCTGGAGGCCACCTTGATCGGCGGCATCGCGCTGGGGGAGATCATCAACCCGGTGGTGGCCGCGCTGGATGGCCCCGATGCGCCGCGTCTGCTGGCGACGCCCTTTCCGGACCGGATCGAGGCCGCCTTCGCGTGGACGACCGTCGTCACCCGCCCCGGTGCCCAGAAGCTGATGGTGCCGGAGGCGGACGGCGTGAACCCGACGCCCCTGCGCCTGTCCGGCCGCACGGTGGTGCCGTTCGACCCGGCCCGCCCTCCGACTCGCGAGGCCCAGGCCGCGCTGGAGAACTTCAAGCTCAACCTGTTCGGCTGCATCATCCTGTGGTTCCGGCGGTTGAGCTTCGAGGCCCCGCCGGGACAGAAGCCCTCGGTCGCGGTCGTGCTGGCCGAGGGGGACGATGCCGTGCGCTTCGGCGGGCCGCTGGAATTCGTCAACGACCTTCGCCCGTTCATCCCCAGCGGCGGGTTCGGCGACGGCGCCGGGCTCAGCGTCACCCCCAGCGGCATCGCGGCCGGCTATTCCCTGGGCCTGCCGGCGATCGAAGTGGGCCTCTTCTCGCTCTCGAACGTGACCCTCGGCGCCGGCTTCAGCCTGCCGTTCGACAACCGCCCGGTGACGGTGCGGTTCAACTTCGCCGAACGCCAGAGCCCGTTCAGCCTGACCGTGTCGCTGCTGGGCGGCGGCGGCTTCTTTGCCATCGGCGTGGGAGCCAGGGGGGTGCAGGAGATCGAGGCGGCGCTGGAATTCGGTGCGGCCATCGCGCTGAATCTCGTCGTCGCCTCGGGCACGGTGGAGATCAAGGCGGGGGTCTATTTCCACTGGCAGAGCGAAGGCCGGGTGAAGCTGGCGGGCTATGTGCGCATCCATGGCGAGCTCACCGTGGTGGCGATCTTCTCGGCCTCCCTCACCTTCAACCTGCAACTGGCCTATGAGAAGGCCGGCGGCACGTCGGTGGTGTATGGCGAGGCCGAGCTGATCGTCGAGGTGGAGGTGCTGCTGCTCAGCTTCGATGTCACGGTGCGCTGCCGGCGCGAGTTCGGCGGCGGCAAGGCCGACCCGCGCTTCCTCGATCTGATCCCCGACCCGACGGTCTGGGACGACTACTGCTCAGCCTTCGCGGCGGAGGCCGCCTGATGACGCGCCAGAGTTTCGTCTGGACCTGTCTTCCCGATGGCCTCCGCCCGGAAGATGGCCAGCTGCGCCTGTCGGTGCTGCTCTCCCCCCGGCTCGACCCGGAGGCCGAGGCGCCGGTGCTGGGCAGTTTTCCCGAGTGGCTCGACTGGCCGGCGGCCCTGGCGACGGCCGACATCACGATCCTGGCCAATGGCCAGCCGGTGGCCCGACGATCGGTCGGCGGGGACGGCCACGACACCACGCTCGGCGCCCCCGACAGCGCGGTCTGGACGGCCTTGTTCGGGCCGGCCCTTCCGGTCACGCCCTACCGGCTGAAGACGGAACTGCTCGACAGCCAGCTCAATTCCTACAGCAGCACCGATGTGCAGGATCTGGTGCGCGACCTTTACGTCGATCTGGCGCAGCGCTCGGCCGGGGTGCTGCCGCGCCTCGGCGCCGACCTGCTGGACGATGCGCGCTGGCGCGGCCTGGTGGAGGCGGTGGCCGAGGTCGACCGC
>CAZBMT010000210.1:0-1965 GCA_964492645.1 uncultured Cyanobium sp.
ATCAGCAGCACCCCCACCGCCTTGATCGACACCGCCACCACCACGGCGAGCAGCAGGATGAAAGCGATCCGGTGCCACTGGCTGCCGACGCCGAAGGCCCCCGCCAGATCGGCCTGCAAGGTCACCAGCACCTGGGCCCGCAGACTCACCAGCAGGTAGGCCACCGCCCCCAGCAGCAGCACGGCGATCAGGGCCAGATCCAGCCAGGAGATGCCGAGGATGTCGCCGAACAGCAGCTGCTGGATCCCGCCCCTGTAGGTGGTCACCAGGCTGAGGGCCACCACGGCGAAGGCCAGCGAGGTGGAGTAGACGATGTTCAGCAGGGCATCGGCGGGAAGCTGGCTGCGCTGCACCAGGAGATTCACCAGCAGGGCGAACAGGACCGCGAAGGGGATCAGCACCAGGGTGGGGTTGAGCCCCAGCAGGATGCCCAGGCTGATGCCCAGCAGGGCCGAATGGCCCAGGGCATCGCTGAAGAACGACAGCTGCCGCAGCACCGCGAAGCTGCCCAGCAGGCCGCCCAGGGCGCCGGTGAGCAGCCCGCCGACCAGGGCCCGCTGCATGAACGGCTGGCCGATCACCGCGCTGAACGGGGAGAACTCCGTCATCCGATCCGGGGGTGGCCCATGGACGCCTGGCGCCGGGAGCGGCTGGGAAGGTCGGCCGGGTCGTAGAGGCGCTCCAGCTGGGCCCGGGACAGGGCCAGTTCGGGGTGGCCGCTGCAGCGCAGCTGGCGGTTGAGGCACAGCACCTGGTCGCAGCTGCGCCGCACCATGTCCAGGTCGTGGGAGACCTGCAGCACGGTCCAGCCCTCCGAGCGACGCAGGTCGAACAGCAGGCTGTGGAACTGCTCGGTGGAGGGGGCGTCCAGGCCCGCCTGGGCCTCATCCAGCACCAGCAACCGCCGGGGCCGCACGACGCAGAACGCCAGCAGCACCCGCTTCAGCTGCCCCCCCGACAGCTCGCTGAGCAGCCGTTCGGCCAGCGGCCCGCAGCCGGTCTTGGCCAGGGCGGTGCGCACGGCGTAACGCCGCGGGCCGCCGCCGCTCCAGGGCAGACGCGGGCCGGGCGGATCCCAGCCGAAGCCGACGAACTCGGCCACGGTGAGGGGCAGGCGCCCCTGGAGCGGCAGGGACTGGGGGAGGAAGGCCAGCTGGGCGCGCACCTGGGCCGGCAGCTGGCCGGCGGGGCCCAGCCGCTGGCCGAGGATCCGCACCTCGCCGGCCTGGCGGGGGATCAGGCCGAGGATCGCCGCCACCAGGGAGCTCTTGCCGGCCCCGTTGGGACCCACCAGGGCCGTGTCGCTCTCGGCCGCAAGCCGGAAGCTGACGTCGTCCACCGCCAGCACCCCATCGCGCAGCACCCGCAGGCCCTCGACCTCCAGCACGGCCATCAGCGGAAGGCGCTCACCAGGTCGGTGACATTGCGGCGCATCACCTCGGCGTAGGTGCCCGGGTTGCGGGAAGCCTCCTCGCTGCCGGTCTCCAGCGGGTCGAAGACGCTGATGCGGATCCCCAGGTCCCCCGCCAGGGCGTTGAAGGAGCGGTTGCCCTCCTGGGGTTCGCTGAGCAGGGCCCGCAGCTGGGTGCTCTTCACGGTCTGAGCCACCCGGGCCAGATCCGCCGGCGAGGGGTTCTGCTCCGGCACGTCCACCAAGTACTCGGCCTTGAGGCCGTAGCGGTCGGCGAAGTAGGGGGCGAAATCGTGCAGGACCACGAAGGTCTTGCCCCGGAACGGCGCCAGCTGCTTCTCGAAGTCGGTGTTGAGCTGGCGCAGCTGGCCGCTGAAGGCGGCGGCATTGCGGCGGTAGCCGTCGGCGCAGGAGGGATCGGCGGCGATCAGGCCGTCACGGATGTTGTCCACCTGCTGGGCGGCCCGCACCGGGTCGAGCCAGATGTGGGGGTTGATCGGGCCGTGATCGTGGCCGTGGCCATGGTCGTCACCGTGGTCGTCCCCGTGGCCGTG
>CAZBMT010000210.1:2065-5142 GCA_964492645.1 uncultured Cyanobium sp.
GGCCGTGATCGTGGCCGTGGCCATGGTCGTCACCGTGGTCGTCCCCGTGGCCGTGGTCATCGTGGGACTTGGCGGCCTTCTCAGGGTTCTCCAGGGTGGGGATGCCGCGGCTGGAGTCGATCACCTTCAGATCCGGGTTCTCGGCGCCCTTGACCAGCTTGTCCAGAAACGACTCCATCTCCAGACCGTTCTTGACCAGCACGCGGGCGTTCCTGAGGGCCGCCACATCCCCCGGCCGGGCCTGGAAATCGTGGGGGCCGCTGGCGGCGGGGATCAGGGCCGTCACCTCGGCGCAGTCGCCGGCCACGGCTCGGGTGAACAGGGTGATCGGCAGGAAGGTGGTCACCACGCTGGGGCGATCAGCCCGGCCGGCCTGGGCGTTCGGCGCCTCCGCCGCGGGTCGGCAGCCCAGCAGCAGGGCGGAGAGCCCGGCGGCCAGGGCCAGGACAGGACGACGGACGGGGGGCTGGATCATGGGGCGAAACCTCCGGAACGGGGTGGGCGGGAAGGCTGGCGGCGGGAACGGACGGACGGGGGCAGGGTGACGGGCCAGAGCCACCACTGCCCCTGGTCGCCGCCGGCGGCCAGGTGGCGGCCATCGGGTCGCCAGCTCAGGCAGGTGATCGCCTGGCCGTCGCCCTCGAGCAGCTGCTGCAGGCGGCCGCGGCCATCCCAGAGCGCCACCGTGCCGTCGCTGGAGGCGCTGGCCAGCAGGCTGCTGCCGGGGGCGAAGGCCACGGCGTTGACCCGGCCCTCGTGCAGCACCAGGGGCTCGGGCTTCCACCCCTTGGCACCGCGATCCTGCTGGCTCCAGATCACGGCGATGTCGGTGGAGGCCACGGCCAGCAGGGGGGCCAGGCGCCCCGGCTGGTCACACCAGGCCAGGGAGCGCACCTTGCCGGGGAAGCCGCTGAACTGCCAGCCGCGGCTGGCGGCGCCGTCAGCGCCATCTGGCCAGAGCATCAGCGAGCCGTCGAGCTGGCCGCTGGCCAGCAGGGTCCCCTGATCCGACCAGCCCAGGGCCACACCAGCCGAGCCGGTGGCGCAGCGCTGGGGAAGCTCCCCGGGATCGTCCGGCCGCCAGAGCAGCACCTCGCCGTGGCAGGCGGCTGCCAGCCGCTGGCCATCGCGGCTCCAGGCCACCGACAGCACCGTGCGCTCCAGCTCCTGGCTCTCCTGGCGCAGCGCGCGGCCGTCCCCGTCCCAGAGCCTCAGCCGCCGGCCGGCCCCCAGGGCCAGCAGGGCGCCGTGGGGCCGCCAGGCCGCCGCATCCAGCCAGCCGGCCCGCAGCGGCAACGGGTCGAAGGCCATCGGCCGCACCCCCGTGCCGCCCATCTCCCAGAGCAGCAGCTCGCCGGCCTGCCCCGCCGCCATCAGAAAGCGGCCGTCGGGACTGAAACCGAGCACATCGAGGCTGCTGTCCCGCTCGCCGCGCAGCAGTTCCTCGCAGCCCGCCCGGAAATCGAGCAGCAGCAGCTCGCCACCCGCCGTGGCCATCGCCAGGAACTCGCCATCGGCCGACCAGGCCTGGGCGGTGACGGCGGTGTCGCAGGTGCCACAGAGACGTTCCTGCACCAGGGCCTGGGGTGGCGCCATGGCCGGATCAGGCGACACAGGCCTCGAAGCCGGCCCGCAGGGCGCGTTCATCGAGATCGCGGCCGATGATCACGAAATCGGTGCGGGGGGTTTCATCCGCCCGCCAAGGGCGATCGCGGGCGCTGTCGATCAGCATGTGCACCGACTGGAAGACGTAGCGGTGGCTCTCGCCCTCGAGCTGGAGGATGCCCTTCATGCGGAACAGATCGGGACCCCGCTCGCTCACCAGCCGGTCGATCCATTCGCCCAGCTTCTTGTAGCTCATCGGCCGCGCTTCGATGAAGGCCACCGAGCTGACGGCATCGTCGTGTTCGTGGTCATGGTCGGAGGCGAGGAACTCCGGATCGATCGCCAGGGCCCGCTCGAGCTCGAAGGCCCCCACGCCCAGGATCTGGTCCATGGCCGCATCGGCCCGGCAGGTGGGAATCACCCGGGCCAGGGGATTGATGGACCGGGTGCGCTGACGGATGGCCTCGAGCGCCTCCGCTTCCACCAGGTCGGTCTTGTTGAGCAGCAGCACATCGGCGAAGGCCAGCTGCTCCTGCACCTCCTCGCTCTCCCAGTGCTGCTCCACATGCAGCAGATCGACGAGGGTGACGACGGCGTCGAGCCGGAGCTGCTCCCGCAGATCCTCGTCGACGAAGAACGTCTGGATCACGGGGGCCGGATCGGCCAGGCCGGTGGTCTCGATCACGAGGTGATCGAAGCGGTCACGGCGCTTCATCAGGTTGCCGATGATGCGGATCAGATCGCCGCGAACGGTGCAGCAGATGCAGCCGTTGTTCATCTCGAAGATCTCCTCATCGGCATCGATCACCAGCTGGTTGTCGATGCCCACCTCACCGAACTCGTTGACGATCACCGCCACCTTGAGGCCGTGCTCGTGGGTGAGGATGCGGTTGAGCAGCGTCGTCTTGCCGGAGCCGAGATAGCCCGTGAGGACGGTGACGGGCAGGCGTTCCCGATCAGGGGCCAGGGAAGGGGCCGAGAGCATCGGAGCAGAACCCAAAGGGCCGGTGATGGGAATCATTTTCAAGTTAGCAGTCCCGGTTGCCCCCGGCCGCCCCAGCCGGCCATGCCGATGCCCCGTCCGGCAAACCGCTTCCATCACTACCGCCCCGCTGCGGTGGGCTGCCTACGGTTCGGTCCCGAGGATCCGCCCGATGGGCCCCTCCGCCTGATGGCCCAAGAACGCTTCTTCCTCGAACTGGATCCGCCCGACAGCGCCATGGCCGACTGGCCCCATGTGGTGATCGTCGGCGGGGGCTTCGCCGGGCTCAAGGCCTGCCATGTCCTGGCGGGACATCCCGTGCGCGTGACCCTGATCGACAAGCGCAACTTCAACCTCTTTCAGCCCCTGCTGTACCAGGTGGCCTCCGGGCTCGTCTCGGAGGCCGACGTGGCGTCCCCCCTGCGGCAGATGGTGGGCCAGGCCCCCAACATCCAGATCCTGCTGGGGGAGGTGGTCGACATCGACCCCG
>CAZBMT010000211.1:0-5115 GCA_964492645.1 uncultured Cyanobium sp.
CCTGCGTGAGCTTGGCCGCCCGGTTGAGGCTCGGGAGTTGGGTATCGAACCGGCTTGGGATCTTCCGGCGTGTGCCCACATGTGCAGCCTGTGCCGCCTCGGCGTCTTCTTCTGCATCCCGCAGCAGTTCGGGCTCGTAGAGGAGGGCCTGGAGGCCTGCGCTCACGGCGGGCCATGCCCGCACCGGTTCCACACCGGTCTCCAGCTGCGCTTCCAGGGCGCTGATGGCGTCAAGGTCCACCCCGGACGGGAGTGAGACGGCCGGGAGCGGCAAGCGGGAGCCACCACCGCTGGTGGTCGTGGCGCTGGTGGCGGCGGAAGACACCATCGGTGGAGTAGCCGTAGGTGGACAAAGGCTAGAACAAGTCCTACGATGAGACCACTGCCAGTACCGGTCCGAAACAGCGGCGGCCGGTGCAATGGATCAACCGCACCGATCCCGTTACCTCCATGCGTACTCACGCAAAGGGAGGGCCGGATGTTGGTGGCAAGCGGAAACCGATCCAGGCAGCTGCCTCACCCAGGCTCTTCTCACTCATTCACAGGGCTGCGGCCCACAGCAACATCAGCGTCAGCGGCTTCGTACGCCGTGCATTGGCGGATTACGTCGGCCGTATCGAGCTGCCGCCTGAGCTGGTTCTTGAGATCCAGGCAGACGTGGCGGATACGGTCGCTTGGGGTCGCCCAAGCCCGGCCAGCGTTATTCCAGCCCCTTCAACCACCATCGGGGAGGGCTGAGCCATGCCAAAAAAATGGCCCCCAAGAGACGGCGAATCCCCCGAAGGCATCAATGAAATCTGCAACTTCATTCTGCCACCGGTCTCTAACGATTCCCAGCTACTCGCGCTTCGCATCGGCCAGCTCCGTGCCCCCCGGGCCCTGGGCGTGGCAGGGCTGCAGGCCGCGGCTGGGCGGATCATCGATGCCCACCCGGACTGTCCCCCACGGATCTCGCGGCTGGTCGATCGTCTCACCGTCGCCATGGATCTGGCGCGGGTGGAAGGGAGGTGGTCATGACTTCTGCGACCAGCAGCAGGAGCCAGCGCTCCAGCCGGCGGAACCCGTGCCCGGTCTGCGGGAGGACCAAGGACGAGGACTGTGAGATCCGGATAGACGGAATGGTGTTCTGTCATCGCGGCTCGACTTGCTCACCGCCACCAGAGGCCCAGCGGCCTGGCGACGTCGTGACAGGGGCCGACGGCCAGCGGTGGGCCTACCTGGGCGACAGCGACCTGGGCAAGGCCATGTTCCGCCTGGATTCCCCCCTGCCCGCCTCCAATGGCAACGGCCGCGGCCGCCACCCCACACCGGCGGAGGTATTCGGGGACGCCGTGGCACAGGCTCCACCGGCACCACTACCTGGTCGCCCGATCCGCCTGGCACGACTGCCAGAGGGGGCCGCACTACCCGACCTGAACCGGGAGAGGGCCACCTACGTCTACGGGCCGACGCAGCAGACGCGACGGGCGCCCGATGGCAAGGGAGAAAAGGCCATCAGGCCGTACCACCCAAAGGGCGGGCGGTGGGTCTGCGGCGCCGGCCCCGACCCGTGGCCGCTTTACCAGCAGGAGCAGGCGGTCAGGACTGCCAGCGGCACCGGCTCGATGTGGTTGCTCGAGCTGGAGGGGGAAAGGTGCGTGGCCATCGCCATGGCGGCCGGGTTGGCGGCGATCAGCCAGCCGGGCCACAACCACACCCCCGCGGCAATCGCTGCCCGTTATGCCGTCCTGGCTGCCGCTGGAAAGGGCGTCGTCTACGTGGCCGACAACGACGAGGAGGGCGAGCGGAAGGCGGAGAGGTGCGCCGCTGCAGCCGCTGCAGTTGGCTTGCCGTTCCTCCGCCTGTCCGCCTCTGAGGTGTGGCCTGGCATCCGGCAGAAGGGATCCATCGACGATGCGCCTGGCACCCTCGCCGACCAGCTGCTGGCCCTAGAGGAGGCTGCCAATCTGGCCGCAGCGGCAGCCGCAATGGTGCGGGCCACGGCGGAGGAGCTGCCAGACCCCGCCACGGCGGCCCAGCAGGAGCCCCGCTCAGTGGCAGCCCCGCCAGCGGACGCCGTTGATCGGACCGTCGCCCGGGAGCAGCTGGCCGCCTACCTCTCCAACATCACCGCCGATCTCCCCCTCGATGAGGTGCTGCCGGCACGGTTGGCGCGCCTTCTCACCGATCGGGCCGCAGCTTTCCCCTGTGATCCGGTCGCGTTGCTGGGCCCCCTGCTGGCGGTGGCGGCATCCATCGTCGGGGTCAGGGGTCGGGTCCTGGTGAAAGAGGGCTGGCCCGAGCCGCTGATCGTCTGGGCCGGCAACGTGCTTCCTCCGAGCGCCCTCAAGTCGCCTACCGCGGCGGTCCTGAGTGGTCCTCTGATGGAGCTGCAGAAGGATGCATTTCTGGCCAGTGGCACCCCCTTCGAGGATGAATCCGGTGATGGCGCAACCGCTCCCCAGGGGGCGCCATCGCCTCGCCGGTTTCTGACCATCGACTGCACGTACGAACGGCTGGTCGAGCTGATGGCCCAGCCCAACACCCCAGGGCTGCTGAGTTACTTCGACGAGCTCGGCATGTGGTTCGCCTCTTTGGAGCGCACCAACAGCGGCCATGCCAGAGGCGGGTGGCTGAGCAGCTGGACCGGAGGGGCGTCCCTTGTCGATCGGAAGACCGCCACCAGCTCATTCGCCGAGAAGACCGCTATCAGCCTGTTCGGGAACATCCAACCGGAGAAGCTGAAGTCCCTGATCGCGGATGGCGGAGGGGATCCCACCAAGGCAGGCGATGGGCTCTGGTGCCGTTTCCTGTGGTGCCGGCCCTCGGAGGCCCCTTGGCGCTACGTCGAGAAGGCCGTGGACATCCAGGCGGAAATGGTCGCTCTGCTCAAGGCCCTTGATTCCGTGGGGCCTGATGCGTTCGTCCTGAAGCTGGACCGCAGCGCCATTGCCCTGGCCCAGCCCACCTGGGACGAATGGGCCATCGAGGCACAGGACAGCGACCCCGCCAGGGCAGCCTTTCTCGGCAAGCTCAGGGGCTACAGCGTCCGCCTCGCCGGGATCTTCCACCTCCTCCACCTGGCGGAGCTGGTTCAGGGGGCCGGCCTGCCCCTCTCCAGCGTGATCAAGCGGCAGGGAGATGGGGGCCGCCATGACCTCCTGGGCGCTGATTCCATGGCCCGAGGGCTCAAGGCCGCCAGCTTCTACCTCCAGCAGTTCGACGCGCTCCAGCCGGAGGTGGGCGGCGGGGACGTTCCAGCAGATGTCGCCGGCTTCCTGCGCCGTGTCGTGGACCGAGAGCTCCAGGAGGTGGCACCTCGGGACGTCCAGCAGTGGAAGCTGCTGGGCAAACGGGCCACGGCGAAGGAGGCCCTGGAGCTGCTGCAGGAGGTGGTCAGCCGCGGCCATGGCGAGATGGCGAAGGGGGCACGGAAGGACAGCTGGCGATGGGTCAGGGGCAACTGTTGAACTTTTCAACACTCCAGAGGGCAACTGTTTCCGCCAGATCCATTGCGCTGCAACCGATTCGGCCAACTGTTGAACTGTTGACTGTTGACGACCCCCTACAGGGATCCAAGGGGGAAAACAGGGGCCCCCGCCCACACCCCCATCACCCCTTCAACAGTTCAACAGTTACCTCTTTATCTCTCTCTATCTCTCTCTTTTCTCTTTCTATGACTGGGTTTTTGGGGAATGGGGAAGTGTTGACTTTCCGTTCAACAGTTGGTCAACAGTTCAACAGTCGCCCCCGCTTCCCCTCCAGTGGTGCGCCTGTGCATCGACGCTCGGGGGGTGGAGAGGTGTACTTGCTCCAACGAGTGCGTGAGTATCCATACAGCGCCCTTCCGCATCCCTGGCCCGGTGACTGTTCACGACCGCGAGAGGCTCACGGACTTCGCGATGCTTCACCGGAGAGGGATGCTGGCGGTGGAGCAGCTGGTCCTGCGGAGGGAGCTCACCACCCGCGCCATGTTCCTGTTGCTGGCGATGGTGGCCCGCATGAACACCAGCACCGGCAGGGTGTGGGCTTCGGCGGCAGAGCTGGCGGCTGAACATGAGGCCATCCCTGGGTGCGTCTGTAGCTCGATACGGCGCCTCCGGCGGGTGGGCCTGGTGGCGCGATGCATGGCGCCTCCCCTCCATGCGCTTTCAGCCCGGGAGCGAGAGTCGATGCCTGATCTCAGCCACCGAAACGCCTGGAACCTTCGGACCTACTTCCTGATTCACCCCGGCCTGGCATCGGTGGGCGGGAAGACCCGGAGGAGCTGGGCCCTCGATGACTTCCGCGAGGCGATCGGGGGCAGGGTGACGCTGTTCGATGAGGCGCTGGCCGCCGTCCAGGCCGAGGCCGAGCCCCAGGAGCTGGCCCAGTACATCGAGCGGATGACCGGGAGCCAGGCCACCCCCGCCGGCACGGGCGCCCCGGTGGCCGCCTGAGCACCACCCCGGCCGGCTGCAGGGGGACTGGACCAGCTGGACCAGCGCCAGCCCCTCGAGGACGCCGGCCGCGGCCATGGGCCACCAGCACCAAGCCCAGCCAGCCCCTCAGTCCTGCGCCTGGTCGCCCTGGGAGGCCCGCTGACGAAACCGCCGGGCTCGCTCCCGCCCCAGCTCTCGGGCCCGCTCCGGATCGGCCTCCCTGGTGCGCTTGCCCCGCTCCCGTTCGGCCTCCAGTCCAGCTGGGGTCTTGACCCAGCAGCTCCAGCACAGGCCGTCGCCCTGGCGGTCCGCCCGCTGGCGCAGATTCGGCTGGAGCCTGGCCCCGCAGCTGGAGCAGCTCACCGCCACCTCACCGGCCTTCTGACGGGCCCGCTGGATCCGCTTCCGTTCGGCTGGGGTGAGCGCCATCCAGGCATTGTCACGGCGCCCGGTGATCGCCGCCACAGGGCCGGGAGCCACCTCCCCGATGGTGGCCACCATCAGGCCAGCCCCAGCCTCTGCAGCGCCCGCGAAACCTGCGTCGGCTGCCATCGGGACCCACCTCCGGCAGTGGCGACGCCGGCCGCCTCCAGTGCCGCTGCCATGGTCCGCAGGGAGGCCTCTGACGCCGCCATGGGGCGCAGGATCCCGCGCAGCCTCTCGGCCGCCTCCGTGGCCTGCTGGCGCCTGGCAGCGTTGGCCGCGGCCGCCTGGG
>CAZBMT010000212.1:0-5114 GCA_964492645.1 uncultured Cyanobium sp.
CCCACCCAGATGCAGGGCCACGTGGGTGCAGCGTTGCGGAGTGCCGAAGAACAGCAGGTCTCCCGGCAGCAGCAGTTGGGTGACGCCGCTGGCCACGGCCACCGGGCGGCAGAAGCGCTCCTGCAGGTAGGCATCGCGGGGCAGCCAGATGCCGACCTCGGCGAAGGCGGTCTGCACCAGCCCCGAGCAGTCGAAATCGGGCCCCAGGGTGCCCCCCCAGAGGTAGCGGTTGGGGCGGTGACGGGCGGCCTCGGCAAAGGCGAGCACCGCCTCCAGGCGGGCGGCGATCCGGGCACGATCGAGGCGGGGCAGGGGCGGCGGCGCCGAGACCGGGAGCCCATGGAGCTTCAGGGCCACGGCCTCCACCCAGCAGGGGTAGCCGTCCTCGTGCAGCCGCACCCGCAGGCGGGTCTCGGAGCCGCCCCCGGCCGAGCTGAGCACACGCAGGCAGCGGTCCGCGTGGATCTCGGTAGCCAGCCCCGGGCCCTGGGGCCGGCTGTAGGCCGGCAGCGGCCGGGTCAGGGCCCAGAAGCGGCCCGGCGCAGGCAGGGTGCCTAAGGTCGCCATCGCAAGGTGCCGCCGCTGATGGCGTTCTACAGCCCGGATCCGGCCATGGGCGAGGCCCTCCGCCAGCTGATCGGCCGACTGGAGGCGGAGGGGCGCCCCGGGCTGGGGGAGCAGCTCTCCGTCACCTGGCTCCGCTACGGCGAGTCGCTGGTGGGGGTGGCGGAAGGCCTGGGCCAGGAGGCGTTCTGGGGCCGGACGGTGACCGGTGCCTCCTGGGCGGGTCCGACGCCCCGCTATCCCGCCAGTGTCGTCAAGCTGGTGTACCTGGTGGCGGCCGAAGCCTGGCTGCAGCGCCAGCTGATCGAGGACGGCCCGGAGCTGCGCCGCGCCCTGGCCGACATGGTGCGGGACTCGGGCAACGACGCCACCAGCCTCGTGGTGGATCTGCTCAGCGGCACCACCAGCGGTCCGTCCCTGCCGCCGCAGCGGTACGCGGCCTGGTGCCGGCAGCGCCGGCTGGTCAACGACTGGCTGGCCCGCCAAGGCTGGGACGAGGTGGCGGGGGTGAACGCCTGCCAGAAGACCTGGGCGGAGGGCCCCTATGGCCGCGAACGGGACTTCTATGGCCCCCAGCTGGAGAACCGCAACCGCCTCAGCACAGATTTCACGGCCCGCCTGCTGCACGCCGTGATGGCCGGTGCGGCGGTCTCCCCCCCCGCCGCTCGCCGCATGACGGCACTGCTGCGCCGCTCCCTCGACCCCCAGGCCCGGGCCGCCGATCCCGAGAACCAGGTGGATGGCTTCCTCGGGTCCGGCCTGCCCGAGGGGGCCCGGCTGTGGAGCAAGGCCGGCTGGATGAGCCAGGCGCGCCATGACGCCGCCTATGTGGAGGTGGAGGGGACGGCGCCGATGCTGCTGGTGGTCTTCAGTGAGGGACGGCTCCGAGCCGACGACCAGACCCTGTTGCCGGCGATCGCCGCCGCCCTGCTGGCCGCCTGACCCTGCCGACCATCCGCCCGACGCCCCCGCCCCGCCGACTGCCCCACCCCAGTGACATCACCGCCCCTCGATGTGGTTCCCCTCGCCCTGGGGGCGGCGGTGAGCCCGATGCTGCTGGTGGGACAGTTGCGCACGCTCACCACTCCGGGGTCGGGCGTGCGCCAGGGCTGGGCCTACGTCGCCGGCAACGCCGTCGTGGTGGCGGGCTGGGCGCTGGTGGGGCTGGGCTCGGGGGGATCCCTGCCGACCCGCGCCGCCGCCGGCGCCGATCCGGTGTCGGCCGGCCTCCGGCTGGTCCTGGCCGCCGTGCTCCTCGCCATCGGCGCGCGGGCCGTGCAGCGCGAGGATTCAACGGTGTCCCCGGCCCCGGGGAGGCAGTCCCTGGCCCGAGCCTTCGGACTGGGGATCGCCCTGATGGCCGGCAACCTCACCTCCCTGGTGCTCTACCTGCCGGCGCTGCAGGACCTGGCCCGTTCCGGCCTGGCGGCCGGCCCCCTGGCCGCCCTGGTGGTGCTGGTGAGCCTGGTCACCCTGGCGCCGTCGCTGCTCCCGCCGGTACTCCTGGTTCTCACGGGGGCCTGGGGGCGGGACCGCCTCGAGCAGCTCTGCCGCTGGACCCTGGCCCATCGGGGCCGGATCAACGGAGGAATCTGCTTTGGCTTCGCGGCCTATCTCGGCTGGAGCGGTGTCGCCAGGCTCTGAGCAGACCTGGCAACGGGGGGCCGGGTGGGCCTGGGGGTCGGGCCCATGGATGGGCCTGGAACGGAGAGGGAGGGATTCGAACCCTCGACAGAAGTTGCCTCCTGTAACTCCTTAGCAGGGAGCCGCTTTCAACCACTCAGCCACCTCTCCAGTGGCGAAGCGAGCTTATCAGGGCTCGGACTCGGGCCCCGGCGGCAGGGGTGCTCCCGGATCCGGCGGCACGGCCAGACGGGGCAGGCGGTGCTTGAAGCCGCAGAGGATCTCCCAGGGGATGGTGCCGCAGCGCTCGCTCCAGTCGAGGGGGCTGATCGTCTCCCCCTGCTGCTCGCCAAGCAGGGTGACCATGCTGCCCACCTCGATGCCGGGGGCCTCGGTGGCGTCGATCACCAGCTGGTCCATGGTGATGGCGCCCACCTGGGGCAGGCGACGGCCTTCGAAGAGGACATCCATGCGGTCGGAGAGCTGGCGGGGCACCCCGTCGGCGTAGCCGATCGACACCACCGCCAGCCGGCTGGGCCGGCTGGTGCGGTAGCGGTGGCCGTAGCTGACGCCGACCCCCGCCGCCACCTGGCGCAGCAGGGTGACGCGGGCGTGGATCTGCAGGGCCGGCCGCAGGGGCACCACCCCGGCCAGGTGGGTTGCCGGAGGCTGGCCGTAGAGGGCCAGCCCCACCCGGACCAGGTCGTAGTGCTGAGCGTGTCCCCGCAGGGTGGCCGCCGAATTGGCGAGGTGACGGCACCCAGCCGCCAGGCCCTGTTCGGCCAGGCTGGTGAGGACCGTCTCGAAGCGCCGCTGCTGCAGCGCATTGAGGCCGTCGTCCTCCCCGGGAGCGGCATCGGCGCAGGCCAGATGGGAGTAGAGGCCCGCCAACTCGATGGCCTCCATGCCCTGCAGGGCCGCCACCAGCCGCGGTCCCTCCTGCCAGTCGGCGCCGAGGCGGGCCATGCCGGTGTCCAGTTTCAGCTGCACGGGCATGGGGCGACCGCTGCCGCTGGCCAGGTTCTGGCAGAGCAGGGCTTCCCGCATGCTGCTGAGGGTCGGCATCAGCTGCCAGCGGAGGCAGCTGCGCAGTTCCTCGGGCTGGGTGAGGTTGCCGAGCACCAGCACCGGAGCGGAGATGCCGGCGCGGCGCAACTGCAGGCCCTCGGCCAGGGTGGCGACGCCGAAGCAGGTGGCCCCCGCCTCCAGGGAGGCGCGGGCCACGCTCAGGGCACCGTGGCCGTAGGCGTCGGCCTTGACCACCGCCATCAGCTGGGTGGCCGGGCCGATGTGGCGCCGCAGGGCCCGCACGTTGGCCTGGATGGCCGCGGTGTTGACCTCCACCCAGGCCCGCTGCCGCGACTGGCGGATCTCATCCGTCGCACTGGCGGGGGCGAGCGACGAGGTGGTCATGGGCGCTGCCGGTGGGAGTGAACCATGGAAATCATGGGAATCCCGTTAGCATGCCGCGTATCCAGCGGACGGGAATGGGCCACGTACTCGTTCTGAATGCGTCCTACGAACCGCTGAACATCACCACCTGGCGGCGCGCCATGGTGATGCTCCTCAAGGGGAAGGCCGAGGGCCTGGAGCACGACCCCGAGAGGACCATCCGTCCGGACCATTTCCTGCCCACGGTGATCCGGCTGCGCCAGTTCGTGCGGGTGCCCTACAAGCCGCTCCCCCTCACCCGCCGCAATGTCTTCCATCGCGACGGCCACGCCTGCCAGTACTGCGGCTACAGCGGTGAGCAGCTCTCCATCGACCATGTGGTGCCCCGCAGCCGGGGCGGCACCGATGTCTGGGAGAACGTCACCACCGCCTGCCTGCCCTGCAACGTGCGCAAGGGCAACCGCACCCCGCGGGAGGCGGGGATGCCCCTGACCCGGGAGCCCCGCCGGCCCCTGGGCAGCCTGAGCTTCGAGGCCAACCGGCGCATCCGCTCCGGCCAGCACCAGGAGTGGGCCAAGTACGTCATCGGCGCCTGATCCGCCCCGCTCCGTCACCGGCCCCATCGGATCCTCATCCCCCGGTTCCGGTGGCTTCGAGGGCGAGGGCCTCCAGACCCTGCCGCTGCTCCTCGGCGATGCAGGCCCCGATCAGGTCGTCGATCTGGCCGGCCAGCACGGGCTCGAGGGAGAAGTTCCGCCCCAGACGGTGATCGGTCACCCGGTTGTCCTTGGCGTTGTAGGTGCGGATCTTCTCGCTGCGGTCGCCGCTGCCCACCTGGGCGCGGCGCACGGATCGCTCGGCGGCGTTCGCTTCCGCCAGCTGGCGTTCGTAGAGCTTGGCCCGCAGGATCTCCATGGCCCGCTCCCGGTTCTGCAGCTGGGAGCGCTCCTGGGTGCAGAACACCCGGATGCCGGTGGGCCTGTGCAGCAGATCGACCGCCGTCTCCACCTTGTTGACGTTCTGGCCGCCGGCGCCGCCGGAGCGGGCCGTGCTGATCTCCAGATCCCCGGGGTCGATCTGCACCTCCACCGGGTCGGCTTCGGGCATCACCGCCACGGTGGCGGTGGAGGTGTGCACCCGCCCCTGGGATTCGGTGGCCGGCACCCGCTGGACGCGATGCACCCCCGCCTCGAACTTGAGCCGGCTGTAGACCCCGTCGCCGCGGATCGCGAGGATCAGCTCCTTGTAGCCGCCGAGATCGGCCTCCGAGGCGCTGACCGGCTGTACCTGCCAGCCCTGGCCCTGGGCGTAGCGCTCGTACATGCGGGCCAGGTCCCCGGCCCAGAGGCTGGCCTCATCGCCGCCTGCCCCGGCGCGGATCTCCAGCATCACGCTGCGCTCGTCGCGGGGGTCCGTGGGCAGCAGGCTCAGGGTGAGGCGTTCGTTGAGGGCACCGATCAGGCCCTCCAGGCTCACCAGTTCCTCGCTGGCCAGGGCCGCCAGTTCCTCGGCGGCGGGGTCGTCGCGGTGGGCCC
>CAZBMT010000213.1:0-5082 GCA_964492645.1 uncultured Cyanobium sp.
GAATCGACCATGCGACTGGCCAGGGCGTTGACCTGAACGTCACGGGTGCCGAAGTGGTGCCGGTCGGTGCTGGTGAGGGGCACGTGCAGCGGACCCTTGACATTGAGGTCGTGGCTGATCGAGGCCTGGTAGGCATCACCCAGGGCCACACCGCCCACCCGGGAGAAGATCCGTCGGTTATGGATGTCGTTGATGCGACTCAGATAGACACGCCCCGGTGCCAGGCGGCCCTCATCGAGCACCGCCAGCACCTGGCTGTAGGAGTCCTCCGCCTTGGCCGCCACCACGGCGATCTGGAAGGGGCCGTCGCTGCGGCCGCGCAGCAGGGCATTGGCGATGCCCAGGGCCGGCAGCTGGGTCTGGAACAGGACGATGCGGCTGCGGGCCGGAATCGTGATCTCGTCGGTCAGGCGGCTGTCCAGCCGGCCGCGGAGCATCTGAACGGCGGTGGCGTCCCCGGGGCCTGTGTTCCAGGGCCGGGGACCCAGGGGCTTGACCCCCATCAGGTTGTTGGCGAGGTAGGGGGCCTCGAAGCTGTTGCGCACGGCCCCCTTGGAGAAGCGGATGTGAACCGGGCGCACGCCAGGATTGATCAGGACCGCCGCCAGTGTGAGCTCCGCTCGGCGACTGCCGGGGGCAATGGAGCGGCGGTTGGGGGGGAAGTACTTGTGGTGCAGGTGCATGCCGAATTCCCCGTTGAAGGTGAACTCGGCATTGCGCAGGGCCTGGCCCGTTTCGGTGGCGTAGGCGTAGCCGGGCGCCGTGTTGATCAGAATCCCCGGCCCCTCCACCTCCTCCGGCTGGTTGGAGTGCAGCACCGGCACGTTGTTGAAGGTGCCGTTGAGCGGGCGGGCCTTCTGACCCGCCATCAGGGCGACGTAAGCGTGGGCGGGCTGCGCCAGCACCAGGCCCAGACCCAGCGTCAGCCAGACACCGATGGGACCAATGGGGGAAACTGATCTCAAATTGCGACAGGCTGGTGGTGTGGGTGGCCAGGGGACGGTAAGTCGGGAAGCGACCGTCCCAGCGGTGGGGGATGGCTGGCGGACGGGGCGTGAACCCTGGCAGCCCCGGATGGAACGACGGGCTCGCTAGAACGGACCCACTCTGCAGATTTTGTCATGATTCCTCCCTTCGGGTACTGCTCCGGGTCGGAGTCCGGAGCCAGCTCCCTGCGGCGGTATCAGGAACGCAAGCTGCGCCTGCTCAGCTTCTGGCGCGATGGCATCGAGCGCCAGCTGGCCGCGATGAACGCCGCCATCAGCACCCTTGAACAGCAGATGCAGCGCGATCAGGCCGATCAGCAGGGATGAGTCCGCGGGCATCCAGCTCCTGTCGGAGTTGCTCCAGCCCTTTGTGCAGCAGGCGTTTCACCGTCATCGGGCTGACTTCCATCTGGCGCCCGAGGCGCCGGTAACTCCAGCCCCCCAGCACCACCCGGCGCACCACCAGCTGCGTGCGTGGCTCCAGCAGGCCCAGAAGCATCGCCACCGACGGACCCGGCTCCTCCTGGCCGCAGGACTCACCGGCGGTGCTGGCGGCCACAGCTTCGACCAGGGCCGGATCGTCCAGGTTGGCCGGCCTGGTCAGCAGCCGCTGCATCTCCAGCCGGCGCCACTCCGCCGGGGTGATCCCCAGGGTGGCGCTGAGCTGCGTGATCGCCCGGCCGGGATCGGCCAGGAGGGCGGGGTGACGGCTGAGCCGGTTGAACCGTTCCTGGAGTTCCGCCTGCCGGCGCGGCAGCCGCACCAGCGGGGACGCATCCCGCAGGTAGTGGAGGATCGCTCCGCGGATGTGGGGCCTGGCGAAGGCCTCGAACGGGGTGTGGCGGTCGTCCCTGTAGAGCTCGGCGGCCCGCATCAACCCCATCAGGCCCACCTGGAGCAGATCCTCGAAGGATTCACGGCTGCGGTGGGCGTAGTGCAGCGCCAGGGGGCGGACCACGGCCCGGTACTGCTCGACGCGCCGGTTACGGCGGGCGACTTGGGGGGGAAGGGTCTGGCGGCAGGAGTGGGAGGGGGCCATGGTCGTGGGGCCTGGTCGTCGGCGATGTCGGGGAAGCGGGGCGTGCCGCGGCGCCGATGACGGCTGGCGGTGCGCTCCTTTTCCAGAGAGGGCCAGAGGGAGCGCGACGCACAACCGTGGAAGCACGGAAGTTTCTGATTGGGCTCAGGAACGGGGAGCCGCCACCTGCTGGAGAAGGGCCCAGGGTCCGTGGCGTTCCAGCCAGCCCCGGTCGGAGCCTTCGGTGATCAGCAGGAAGCCGGCGAAGCCCAGGGCGTTGACGCTGAATCCGGCTCCGTGCTCCCGCACCCGTCGCACGGTCAGGAACCAGTCGTCATCGAAGAGGAGGTTGTAGGGGTGCAAAGGCTCGCCGTCGCGGCACGGATCCCCCAGCCCGAGGGCCCCGGCATGGGCGTTGTACAGACCCTCCAGATCGCTCCCGCCCGCGGGGTCGGAACGCCGGCTGAGGAGATAGGCCCAGTTCCAGGCGAACTCCCCCGTGTCCAGCTGCTCCAGGAACCGCGGCGCCAGGGGGCAGCTGGGTTCACCGGGCCGGCGTGGCAGCAGCTGCAGATGGCGATGGGGCTGGCTGGCACCGGAACGGGCGCCACTGTTGAAGAACCACAGACCGCCGGTATCGCGGCCCACGTGCGCCACTGCATGCCAGTCGGAGGCCTCGATCCAGCCGCCCTGGGGGCGCCAGTCGCGGGTGATCACCAGCAGGTGGGCCTCCTGCACCGGGTACTTGTTCAGCAGCAGCACATGGCCCGGGTCCAGCAACTCCACCTGCAGGGGCCTGTCCCAGGGCTGGAAGGGATTGGGCCGGGGCCCACCCTGGCGCAGGTGCCGGGGCGCGGAGGACAGGAGCTCACGGACGATGAAGGGGTCCGTGCCGGGAATCGCGAGGATGCGCGTGTCGAGGGGCACCAGGGCTCCCTGGCGGCGGGCCAGCTCCGAGACCTCACGGGCCCGTTGCCAATGGCGCTCAGCTCGCACCGGCCTGGAGTCGGGCCAGGGAGGCACCCCGGTAGTAGCGCCCGAGGATCTCGTTGTACCGAAGTCCCTGCTCCGCCAGATCCTGGGCGCCGTGCTGGCTCATGCTGGCCCCAAGATGGCCGTGGGCTTCCTGGGTGATGCGGGTGGTGGCCGCGTAGAGGCTTTCGACGATGCCGCCCTGGTAGCTGAGGATCACTCCGGAGGTGCTGGCTGTGGCCTGGCGGGTGCGGCTGTTGACGCTGCCCAGGCCCCGGTAGGCCTGCCAGCGGGTGGTGTCGCCCAGGTGCCAGTGGGCACTCGCCGGGCGGGCCATGTGGGCCATGGCATAGGACCGGGCCGCCACGGCCTGGGCCTTGAGGGCCTCCATGTGCCAGCTGCTGGGCATTTCGGCGCCCACCACCGAGCTGATGTAGCGCTCCAGGGAGATGTGGTTCACCAGCTGGAGACCCTGGGATCCGCGCAGCACCCTCACGCGGCCTTCATAGGGCCGCCCATCCACCTGCAGGACATGGTCCGAACCCGTCTGCATCCAGACCTCGGCCCTCCCGGCCATGGCCGTCGCCAGATCGGGGGAGTCGGCGGGGCCGCCCTCCTGGACCGGGCGTCCGTCCCTGTCGACCAGCCGCCAGTGGCCACTGGCGCCCAGTCGGGGGGAGGGGGAGGCGCCCAGCAGGGCCACCCGGATCTCGAGGGGGACCTCGGCGCCGGCCTCCGGTTCCACCAGCGCAGGGTCAGGATGGCTGAGGCTGGTGCGCTGGGCCTGCAGGGAGGTCGCCGCCAGCAGATCCGGATCGGCAGCCGCTCCGGCTTCGGTGGCGTCCTTTGCGACCTCCCGGGGCTGGGCGATCAGGGCTTCCAGCAGGTCGGGATCGGAGTGGGGGGCCGCCGCCGGGATCAGCTCCTGAGCGGCGAAACCGGCCCCCACCGCCACCACCGCCAGAGGGGCGGAGAGCAGGATCGGGTGCCGGCGACACCCGTGCAGCCAGCGCTGGCCCGTGGCCCCGAGAGCGGCGATGGCGGCCCTGACGTGCCGGCTCACGGCAATGATTCACAAAGGATTGGGAGGATCATGCCGGAGACTCCGTCTCCAGTGCCGCCAGGTGCAGGACGGTCGGCCCATTGCACCGCGGAGCCACAGCAGCCGCTGCCGTGGCTCAGGGAGCCGCTTCGGCCCGCAGGTCGCGCTGCATCAGCTCCTGCACCGCCTGCCTGGCCTGCAGCTCGCCCGCCAGCAGGCGCACCACCTGGCCGCAGATGGGCAGTTGCCAGCCCTCCCTCTCGGCCAGGGCCAGGGTGGCGCGGGCCGTGCGGGGCCCCTCCACGGTGGCGCCGATCCGGTCGAGGGCGGTGGCCTGGTCACAACCCTCGGCCAGCAGGCTGCCGAAGCGGTAGTTGCGGCTCAGGCTGCTGTTGGCGGTGGCCAGCAGGTCCCCCAGGCCGGCCAGTCCGTAGAGGGTGGTGGGCTTGCCGCCGAGGGCCTGGAGCACCACGGCGATCTCCGCCAGCCCCCGGCACAGCAGGGAGGCCTTGGCGTTCGCCCCCAGGCCCAGGCCGTCGCTGATGCCGGCGGCCAGGGCGATCACGTTCTTGAGGGCCCCGGCCGCCTCGGTGCCGATGGGATCGGTGTTCGTGTAGAGCCGCAGATTCGGGGTCCGCAACTGCTCCTGCAGGCCCCGGGCCAACCCGGGATCATCGCTGCTGAGCACGCTGGCCGCCGGCAGGCCCCGGTCGAGCTCCTCCGCCAGATTCGGACCGCTCAGCACCGCCAGCGGCACCGCCGGCAGGTGGCGTCGCCAGAGCTGGCTGGCGGTGCAAAGGCTGTCCAGGTCGATGCCCTTGCTGCAGCTGAGCAGCGGCAGGCCCTCCGGCCAGCGCCCCCGCAGGCTCTGGCCCAGGGGGGCGACCCCCACCATCGACACCGCCACCACCACAAGGTCGCAGTCCCGGAGCAGGGCCGCCGGGTCTCCCCCATCCCGGCGCGACCAGCTGCGCAGCCGGTGCCCCTGGCGCTCCCAGAGCCGCTGCAACGTGCCGCCCCAGGCACCCCGACCCAGCACGGTGATGCGCAGACTCATGGACCGA
>CAZBMT010000214.1:0-2443 GCA_964492645.1 uncultured Cyanobium sp.
GTGCTGGAGCTCCGCTTCGACGGGCTGGAGCTGCCGGTGAACCTCGAGCAGCTGGACGGCTGGACCCGCAGCCCGGCCGGCCGGACCGGCGGCGGCGGGGATCTGGCGGTCTGGCTGGATCTGCTCGACCCCCGCAGTCGCCAGGACCTCAGGATCCTGCTGCGCGCCCCCCTGCTGCGGGACACCAGCTTCGGCCAGCAGTTGCTCGACAGCTGGGCCGGCAGCCAGATGATGGCCCGCCTCGGAGACCTGCTCACCACGGCCGACGGCCGCAGCACCACGGCGGTGCTGCAGACGACCCTGCGCCGGCTGCTGGAGACCCGTCAGGACGTCTCCACCATCGGCCTGCTGCGGGCCCTGCCGGTGCAGCGGCTGAGCCTCCAGCTCGACGGGCTCTACGAGCTGGCCGTGCAGTGGCGCCAGCAGATCGACCTGCAGCGCCAGGCCCTGCGGCGCCTCCAGGCCCTGGCCCTGCCGGAGCGTCGCACCGGCCCCCTGGCCTTCGCCGATCGCACCCCCCTGAGGCCCCGGCGGCTGGGGCTGGTTGTGGGCCACCGCCAGGAGCCCCTGCCGCTGGAGGTCTGGCCGTCGCCGTCGCCCGCCGCTGGCGGGGGGAACACCGTCCCCCAACGGCCGTGGCTGCTGATGATGCCCGGCCTGGGGGGGAATGCCGACCAGTTCGGCTGGCTGGCCAGCGAGTTGGCCGAGCGGGGCTGGCCGGTGGTCGTGATGCAGCATCCCGGCAGTGACGGCCCTGCCCTCAAGGCCGCCCTCGATGGCCAGCGGCCGCCGCCGGGCGCCGAGACCCTGGCCATCCGGCTGGCCGACATCGAGGCGGTGCTGGCGGCCCAGCGCCGGGGGGAGCTGCCGGTGCTGGGCCGGGGGGTGGTGCTCCTCGGCCATTCGATGGGGGCCCTCTCCGCCCTGCTGGCGGCGGGGGTGGTGCCGGAAGCGGGCCTCGCCGGGCGCTGCCGCAAGGCCCTCGACCGCCTGCCGATCGCCAATCCCTCCCGGCTGCTGCAATGCCAGCTGCCCAGTATCGAGCTGCCGAAGCGCTCCTCCCCCCCCGCCGACCTGCGGGGGCTGGTGCTGCTCAACAGCTTCGGCAGCCTGCTCTGGCCGCGGCGGGGGCTGGCGGAGCTGCCGGTGCCGGTGCTGATGGTCGGCGGTAGCCTCGATCTGGTGACGCCGCCCCTGGAGGAGCAGCTGCGCCTCTTTCTGCAGGGGCGGGATCCCCGCAGCCGGTTGGTGATGGTGGAGGGGGGCAGCCACTTCTCCCCCGTGCGGCTGATGCCCACCGATGAGGTGCTCTTCCGCCTCGATGAGGATCTGGTGGGGGTGGACCCGGCCCGGGTGCAGGCGGCGCTGCTGCGCCTGACCACCGAATACCTCCAGACCCTGGAGCAGCCCCTGCTGCTGCCGGCCCAGCGGCGGGTGCAGCAGGGGGTGATCCTCGACGTGCTCGACGCCGCTGCCGCCCGGCGCTGGAAGGCCGGTCTGATGCGCTGATGCGGCGGTGACCGCTGCGGCCCGGAGCTCAGAAGCGGATGCGCGGATCGAGCAGGGCCACCAGCAGGTCCACCACAACGGTCACCAGCACCACCAGGGCCGCCACCACCACCACGATCCCCTGCACGACGGGATAGTCGCGCTGGGCGATCGCCTCCTGCAGCCGGAAGGCGATGCCCGGCCAGGAAAAGGTGACCTCGATCAACAGAGCACCTCCGATCAGGGAGGCCACCGTGATGCCCGTGATCGTCAGCACCGGCAGCAGGGCGTTGGGCAGGGCGTGGTGCAGCACCACGCGGCGCTCGCTCAGGCCCCGGCTGCGGGCCGCCTCCACGTAGTCGGAGCCGAGGGCACGGCGCAGGTTCAGCCGCAGGGCATTGGTGAAGATGCCGCTGAGCAGCAGGCCCAGGGTGGCCGCCGGCAGCACCAGGTGGCGCAGGCTGCCCGCCAGCTGGCCCCAGTTGCCGGCCCGGAGGCTGTCGAGCAGGTAGAAGCCCGTGCCCTCCGGGGGCATCAGGGTGGCGGGGAAGCGCCCCCCCACCGGCAGCCAGCCCAGCCAGACGGAGAACACCAGTTGCACCACCATCGCGGCCCAGAAGGGGGGCAGGGCGTAGGTGCCGATGCCGTAGAGCCGGCCGGCCAGATCGATGCGTCCCTCCGGGCGGGCGATGCCGCTGAACCCCACCGCCAGACCCACCGCGGCGGCCAGCAGCAGGGCCACCACGCCGAGTTCCAGGCTGGCGGGCAGGCTGGCCTGGATGATGCCGGTCACCGGTTCGCCGTTGGTGAGCGACGTGCCCAGGTCGCCGCGCAGCAGATGGCCGAGGAACCGGCCGTACTGCTCGGGCAGGGGCAGATCCAGACCGAGCTGGGTCCGCAGGGCGGCGCGGGCCGCCTCCGGGGCGCGGGTGCCCAGCAGGGCGTCGATCGGATC
>CAZBMT010000214.1:2543-5081 GCA_964492645.1 uncultured Cyanobium sp.
GCGCTCAGCCACACCGGCACGTAGGGGCTGGCGGCGGCGACCCGGCGCTGGATGGCCACCAGCAGGGCGATCCGCTCGGGGCCGTCCAGCTGGCTGCTGCGCTGCAGTTCCGCCTCCAGCCCCGGGGCGGTCCAGAAGGTGCCACCCAGCACGCTGTTGCCCTCCAGACAGCGGTCCCCTTCGGCCTTGCTGCAGGACAGCAGCGGCATCAGGAAGTTCTCCGCATCGGGGTAGTCGCCGACCCAGTCGTAGAAGAGCATCGTCAGGGCGCCTTTGTCGAGCTGGGAGTAGGCGGTGGTCGACTCCATGCCGCTCACCTCGAGCTTCACGCAGTCGCCCAGGTCCCGGCGCAGCTGGGCCTGCCAGGTGAGGGCGAACAGCCGGTCGGTGGGGATGTCGGAGCGGTAGGTGAACGGCAGGCTCAGCACCCGGCCCCCGCAGTACCCGGCCCGGCGGTAGAGGGCGCGGGCCCCGGCGGGGTCGTAGGCCGGCCAGGCGGTGGGATCGGAACCCGGCAGGCCGGGGGGGACCAGCTGCCGCTGGGCGGAGCGCAGGCCCAGGGTCACCCGCCGCACGATGGTGGCCCGATCGAGGCTGCGGGCCACGGCCTGGCGCAGGCCGGGCCGGTTCAGCGGCGGCTGGTCGGTCAGCAGCGATACCAGGCTGATCTCCTGAGAGGGGCCGACGGCCTGCCGCAGGCGGCCGGCCGCCGCGTCCCGCTTCAGGGCCTGCTGGTGGTCGATCTCCAGGCCGGTGCTGAGCAGCAGGTCCACCTCGCCGCTGCGCAGGGCCCCGAACAGGGCGGTGGAGTTGCTCAGGGTGACCAGGTCGATGCCCCCGTTGGCCGGGCGCCGGCCCCAGTACCGGGGCCAGGGTGTCAGGCGCTGCTGCTGCCCGCCGAAGAAGGCCAGGACGTAGGGGCCCGTGCCCACGAAGCGGTCGTTCAGGGGCTTGTCCCGGTGCTGCCGGTAGGCGGTGGGGGAGACCGGGGTCAGGAAGATGGCGCTGAGCAGGCGCGGCAGGGGGCTGAAGGGGCGCTTCAGCACCAGCTCGATCTCGTGGGGAGCGGTGACCCGCACGCTCTCGACCCGTTCGCCCAGCTGGTAGCCGAGGGTGCCGATCGCCATGAAGCGCCGCAGGGAGAACGCCATGGCGGCGGCATCGAAGCGGGTGCCGTCGTGGAACAGCACCCCTCGGCGCAGGGGGATGCGGGCCCGCAGCCCATCGGAGCTCAGCACCGGCAGGGCCGTGGCCAGCCGCGGCTCGATGCGGCCGCTGGCGTCGATGGCATAGAGGGGGTCCCCCAGGCCGCTGAGCACCTGCATCACCCCGATCCGGGAGGCCTGGACCGGATCGAGGGAATCGATGCGGCTCTTGGTGGCCACGACCAGGGAGTCGCCCCCCCGGGGGTTCCGGCAGCCCGCCAGCAGTGGCAAGGCCAGTAGCAGGGTGGCAAAGGTGGTGGCCGTCGCGGCCGGCCCGCGTCCTGTTCTGCCCCTGGTCGTCGGCAAGACCTTGCGATCCGGTGGGGCCCATTCAAGCGGCCTGTCCAGCATGGGCCCGATGGCGGAGTTCAGGGGGTCGGAGCTCAGGGGTTCCGTCGGTGGCTCCTGGACCGCCGCCCGCGCTGGATCTCCAGCTGTCGGATCAGCTGCTGGAGCAGGGTGAGGGAGGCGCGAGGCCGCATGGCGCCGGCGGCGAAGGCCGCGGCGTAGCCCACCTCGGCGACGCTCACCCGCGCCATCCCCTGGCCTATGGCCCAGATGTCGGCCGGGTCGGGCCCGCCGATCCGGCCGGAGGCGCGGGTCTCCGTCTTCTGGGGCTGATCCAGCAGGCGGCGCTTCAGCTCATTCAGGGGCAGGCTGAGGGCCGCCGGGGGCAGCTGGGGCCGGGGGCCTGATTCGGGAGAAGCGGGCCTGGAGGTCCTCCGGACTGGTGGCGGCCTCGATGGCCTGGCGGGTCCGGGTCACCCGTTCGTCGAGCACGGTCCGCTCTCCAAGCTCCAGGAGCTGAGGGACCTGCTGGTTCCCGGTTTCGGGCGGGAGCCGGTCATCCTCATCGGTGTCGGTGTCGGTGTCGGTGGCATCGGCCTGAGCCACCCCGTCAAGCGTTCACCATCGACGGCCTCTTCGTGCCGTCGGGCTGGTTCCTGGCCCGCTCCGGCGCCGTTACCGGCCCGACCGGCTTCCGCCTGACGCATCCCCGCGCCTTCCGCTGGGCAGGTACGGCGACGACCCCGCCGCTGCAGCTCGCCTGGCCGGCGGGAACTCCCTTTGACAACGTCATCGACGGGGCCACAGGAACTTTCGCTCCTTTCCGGGTCGTCCCACCCGGCTCCCCTGCGTCGGGCGATCTCCCGGCCCTTGAGCCCAACCACGCCCTCTCCAGCGAACCCACCCTCCCCCCGGTGGCTGAGCCCGTCGAGGAGACCTGAGGCCCTGACGAAGGGGAACGTGTGTTGCAGACGGCCCTGCTCCCTCCAGCCCTGCAAGCCCCCGCTGGCGGGCAGCCCGGCAACGGCACCAACGAGCAGCCCGG
>CAZBMT010000215.1:0-5071 GCA_964492645.1 uncultured Cyanobium sp.
GCCTTGTTCATCTGGCAGCCGAAGGTGGTGATCCAGTAGCTGCCGCGCCGTGCCGACGGCGCCTGCTCGGCCTGCGGGCCGGAAACGGTGGCTGTCATGGGATCCAGTTTCCGCTATCGCCCTGCCGGCGTCAGCGCGGCGGCTGTGGCAGCGTGAACCCCCCGGCCCCTTCCTGGCATGCGTTGCCGCCTGAGCCGCTTTCCCCTCACCAAGGCGGTGCCCCTGGCCATCAGCCGCGGCACCACCGCCGCCGTCGAGCACCTGCTGCTGGAGCTCGAGCACGACGGCATCACCGGCCGCGGCGAGACCGGCGGCTTCGACACCGGCCACCGGGCTTACCGCACCGACGCGCTGGCCGCCGAACTGGAGGCGGTCCTGCCGGCCCTGGAGAACGTCGCCCCGGAGCCGTTCCAGGCCCTCGATCCGCTGCTGCAGGGGCTGTCGCCCCCGGCCCGCTGCGCCGTCGACCTGGCCCTGCATGACTGGTGGGGGCAGCGGCTGGGTCAGCCGCTGTGGCGGCTCTGGGGACTCGATGACGGCACCATCGCCCCCACCAGCGTGACCCTGGGGCTCGGCAGCGAGGCGGCCGTGCTGGAGCGGCTGGAGCGCTGGTGGCAGCAGCTGCCCGCCACTCGCGTCAAGCTCAAGCTTGGCAGTCCGGAGGGCCTCGACCACGACCGGGCCCTGGTGCGGGCGGTGGCCCAGGCGCTGGAGCGGCGTCAGCAGAGCCTTGGGGTGGCCTGCGAGCTGCAGGTGGATACCAACGGTGGCTGGAGCCTGGAGCAGGCCCGGCCGATGCTCGGCTGGCTCGATGCCCAGGGCGTGACGCTGGTGGAGCAGCCCCTGGCCCCCCTGGAGGATCCGGAGGCCGACTGCGCTGCGTTTGCCGCCCTGGAGCTCGACTGCCCCATCGCCCTGGTGGCCGATGAGAGCTGCTGGAACCTCGCTGACCTGGTGCGGCTCGCTCCCTACATCGATGGGGTGAACATCAAGCTGCTCAAAAGTGGCGGGCTGGCGGAGGCCCTGCTGATGGCCAGGGCCGCGCGGCGTCTGGGGCTCGGGGTGATGCTCGGCTGCTACTCCGACAGCGCCCTGCTCAACGGGGCCGCCGCCCAGCTGCTGCCCCTGGTGCGCTGGCCGGACCTCGACAGCCACCTGAACCTGGTGGACGACCCCTTCAGCGGCCCCGCCCTGGAGGGGGACCGGCTGCGGCCGGGGAAGGGCCCCGGCCTGGGGGTGCTCCATGCTCGGGGCTGAGGTCCCCATCGTGCTGCTGCAGCACGGGGGCCTGGACAACCTCAGCGGCAAGACCGGCCTGGCGATGCTCCGCTACCGCCATGGCCCGATCGTGGCGGTGGTGGATCCGGACCACCCCGGCGCCGACCTCGCTGCGCTCACCGGCATCGAGCGGGCCGTGCCGGTGGTGGGGACGCTGGCGGAGGCGCTTCGCTTCGCTCCGGAGGTGGCGGTGGTGGGGCTGGCCCCTTCCGGCGGCCGGCTGCCCGCGGCCATGGGACCCGATCTGGCGGCCGCCCTGGAGGCTGGGTTGTCGCTGGCCAGCGGTCTGCACAGCCGCCTGGCGGACGATCCGGCCCTGGCGGCCCTGGTGCGGCCCGGCCGCTGGATCTGGGATCTGCGCCGGGAGCCCCCCGGTCTGAGCGTCGCCAGTGGCCGGGCGGCGGCGCTGCCGGGACGCCGGCTGCTGGCGGTGGGCACGGACATGTCGGTGGGCAAGATGAGCGCCTGCCTGGAGCTGCTGGCCGCCGCCCGCCGCCGCGGCCGCGATGCCCGCTTCGTCGGCACCGGCCAGGCCGGCATCCTGATCAGCGGCGGGGGGGTGGCCCTCGATGCCGTGCGCATCGATTACGCGGCCGGCGCCGTGGAGGCCGCGGTGCTGGCCGCCGGAGCCGGAGCCCTAGCGGACACCCTGGTGCTGGTGGAGGGGCAGGGCTCCCTCTGCCACCCAGGCTCGAGCGCCACCCTGCCCCTGATCCGCGGCAGCCAGCCCACCGAACTGCTGCTGGTGCACCGCGCCGGCCAGCGCACGATCCAGCGGCTGGCGGACTGCCCCCTGCCGCCCCTGGGCCAGGTGATCGCCGCCGTTGAGGCGCTGGCGGCCCTGGGCCGGCCGGCGGGACCCGTCGCGCCCCCCAGGGTGGCGGCCATCGCCCTCAACACCGCCCACCTCGACCCGGACGAGGCGGCGGCGGCGCTGGCGGCCACCGCCGGGGAGACGGGGCTTCCCTGTCTTGATCCGGTGCGGCACGGGGGAGAGGGCCTGCTGGAGCTGCTGTTCAGCCAAGAAAGAAGCCCGACGCCGTAGCGCCGGGCCTGAAGGGCGAGCGAGGGGACTCGAACCCCCGAATGGTGGCGCCACAAGCCACTGCCTTAACCACTTGGCGACGCCCGCCGCGGTCTTTGCCAATGTATCAAGCGAGCCTGCCGGCCCCCCTCTTGCCACCGTCGACCACCGCCACCCGCACCATCTCCGGATTCCTGGGCCTCGCCGCCGTCGCGGGGGGGCTGATCGGTCTTGCCGTCACCAATCCCGGACCGGCGGCCTTCGAGGACTTCGCCGCCGACAAACTCACCGAGCTGGCCAGTGAGGAGTTGTGCCGCAACGAGGGGCTGCCGTTGCTGGCCCGCCTGCTGATCCAGAACTGTCCGGAGCTGGTGCGCTCCCAGCGCAAGGTGCTGGGTCGCCTGGCCCGGGAGCATTCACGGCGCTACAACTTCGGCCTGCTGAGCATCTACGGCACCCGCCTGGGCGGGGAGAAGGTTCTGCCCAACTGGAGCATCCCCCGCTACGACGCCGTCACCCTGGCGATGGCCGGCCATTTCGTGCTCCTCAGCGCCGGTGAGAGCGCGCCGGGGAGCCCGATGCCGTGAGCGGGCCACCCCCGCCCGGCCGCCTGCCCCTTCCGCCCGGCCGCCTGCCACCGATGCGGATCCCCAGGCTCCTGCTGGATCCCTGCTGCCCCCTGCCCGCCGCCGACGACCAGGGGCTGGTGACGGTGCAGCTGGAGCATGGCGACGGACGGATCCGGGCCATCCATGGGCTGGCCGCCGGCTCCGGCGGCGATGGGGAGGGCGGAGCGCCGCTGCCCCTGGCGCTCACGCCGCTGGTGGAGCCCCATGCCCACCTCGACAAGGCCTTCAGCGGCGCGGCCTTCCCCAACCCCGACGGCACGATGGCGGGTGCCATGGCGGCGAACGGCCGGGAGGCGGCCGACCGGCAGGCGGAGGCGGTGCGCCGGCGGGGGGAGCGGGCCCTGGAGCGGGCCTGGCGCTACGGCCTGCGGGCGATCCGCAGCCACATCGACAGCCTCGGCCCCTGGGCCACCCCCAGCTGGGAGGTGCTGCTGGACCTGCGCGACCGCTGGCGGGGACGGGTGGAGCTGCAGCTGGTGGCCCTGGTGCCGCTGGGCCACTGGCGCACGGCCGAGGGGGAGGCGTTCGCCGACTGGGTCGCCGCCCGCGGCGGCCTGCTGGGGGGGGTGCTCGGCGCCCCCTTCCGCTCCACCCCGGCCGACCGCGCCGGCCTGCTGGCCCTGCTGCGGCTGGCGGAGCGCCTCGGCTGCGGTGTGGATCTGCACGTCGACGAGAGTGCCGACGACCACGGCCGTGGCGTGGCCCTGGTCAGCGAACTGCTGCGGCGGCACCGCATCGTGGTGCCGCTCACCTGCAGCCACGCCAGCAGCATGGGCCTCCTGGCCGACCGCCCCTGCCGCCGCCTGGCCGAGGCGATGGCGGATGCGGCGGTGGGGGTGGTGGCCCTGCCCACCACCAATCTCTGGCTGCTGGGCAAACATCACCGCCGCACCCCGTGCCTGCGGCCCCAGGCCCCGGTCCGCCAGCTGCAGGAGGCCGGGGTGACCGTGGCCGTGGGGGCCGACAATGTGCAGGATCCCTGGTTTCCGGGGGGGGATTTCGATCCCATCGCCCTGCTGCGCTTCAGCCTGGCCGCCAGCCATCTGATGCCCTGGCGGCGTCTGGGGCTGAGCCCCTTCAGCACCGCCGCGGCCCATCTGCTGGGCCTGGAGTGGGACGGGGTTCTGCGGCAGGGGGCCCCGGCCGATCTGGTCGTGCTGGGGGCCACCTCCTGGTCCGAGCTGCTGGCCCGTCCCCCCCGGCGGCGCGTGCTGCGGGCCGGCCGCTGGCTGGAGCCGCCCTCCTGCGAAGAACCCTCCCCACCCCTGGCCGCCTGCCATGCCTGACACCGCCTTCCCGGGCCCGCTCCCGGCCCCGGCCGATCCGGAACGGATCCAGGCCCTGGCGGCCGAGCTGGGTGCCAGCCCCCTGAGCCTGACGCCGATCCTCGCCCCTGCGGAGCTGGCCCGGCTATCGGCCGACTTCCACGACTATTCCCCCGTGCTGGAGCCGCTGCTCAACGGCCGCCGCGCCCAGCTGGCGGTGAAGGTGGCACGCGTGGAGCAGGTGCAGGCGGTGGCCGGCGCCTGCGCCCGCCACCGGGTGCCGCTGACCGTGCGGGGTGCCGGTACCGGCAACTACGGCCAGTGCGTGCCCCTGGCCGGGGGCCTGGTGCTCGACATGGGCGGCCTCAACCGGCTGCGGTCGGTGGACCCGGACAGCGGCGTGATCGAGGCGGAGTCCGGCTGCAACCTGGCCCACCTGGATGGCCAGCTGCTGGCCCACGGCCGGGCCCTGAGGATGGCGCCCAGCACCTACCGCAGCGCCACCCTCGGGGGCTTCATCGCCGGCGGATCGGGCGGCCTGGGGTCCCTGCGCTGGGGATTCCTGCGCGATCCGGGTCACCTGCTGGGGCTGGAGGTGGTGACCCTGGAAGCCGAGCCGCGGCTGCTGCGGCTCGACGCCGCCGCCAGTGCCCCCCTCAACCACGCCTACGGCACCAACGGCATCATCACCGCCCTGCGGATGGCCAGCACCGAAGCGGTGGCCTGGGAGCAGCTGGTGGTGGGTTTCGACCGCTGGGAGGAGGCCCTGGAGGCTGCCCGTGACCTGCCCACCACCGCCCTGCTGCTCAACGCCCTCTGCCTGCTGGAGGCCCCGGTGGCGGCGGCCATGCCCTGGCCCTCCGGCTGCCCCGCCG
>CAZBMT010000216.1:0-5022 GCA_964492645.1 uncultured Cyanobium sp.
TCTTTGCCTGTGATCCGGTGAAGCGGGTCTGCCCCCCCTTCGCCCCGCCCCCGGTGCCCGCGCCCCCCGTCGGCCCTGCCGGCAGCTGAGGCGGCCCGTGATGCCATCGGGTGGGCCCCCGGCCCCGGTCCTTTCCTTCACGCCGGCGCTGGAGGCCCAGCTGCGCCAGTGGCTGGATGAGGACATCGGCCGCGGCGATCTGACGGCCCCGGCCCTGCTGGGCCGCAGCGGCCGGGCCCACTGGGTCACCCGAGCGGACGGCGTGTTCTGCGGCGGGGTGCTGGTGGAGCCGCTGCTGGCGTTGCTCGATCCCCGCGCCTCGGTGCGGCTGCTGGTGGGCGACGGGGAGCCGGTGGTGGCCGGCCAGCGGCTGCTGGAGCTGGAGGGGCCGGCGGCCGCCCTGGTGGCGGCTGAGCGCACCGCCCTCAACCTGGCCATGCGCCTCTCCGGCATCGCCAGCGCCACCGCCGCCCTGGTGCAGGTGCTGGCCGGCACCGGTGTGCGCCTGGCCGACACCCGCAAGACCACCCCCGGCCTGCGGGTGCTGGAGAAGTACGCCGTGCGCTGCGGCGGCGGCTGCAACCACCGCCTCGGCCTCGACGATGCCGCCATGCTCAAGGAGAACCACCTGGCCTGGTCCGGCGGCGTGGCGGCGGCGATCGCGGCGGTGCGGGCCTCGGCCCCCTGGCCGGCGCGGCTGATCGTGGAGGCCGAAACCGCCGCCGAAGCCGAAGCGGCGGTGCGGGCGGGGGCCGATGCGGTGCTGCTCGACGACTTCACCCCCGCGGCGCTGGCGGCCCTGGTGCCCCGGCTGCGGGCCCTGACGCCGGCGGTGGTGCTGGAGGCCTCCGGGGTGCGGCCCGAGCAGCTGGCCGCCTATGCCGCCACCGGCATCGATCTGATCTCCACCAGTGCCCCGATCACCCGCAGCCCCTGGCTGGATCTGAGCATGCGCTTCACGGCGACGCTGGCCTGAGCCCTGGCCTGGCCCGTCGCCATGGTGAAGAACCGCCTCACTCCCCTGGCAGCGGCGGCTTCGCCCCCGATCGGTTGTCAGAGTGAGCGCCGATCCCCCCGAGCCGACCCGCGTGCCGCAGCGACCTGTGCCGCATCCAGCCATCCCGCAGCCAGGGCTGCCTCAGCCGGAGCTTCAGCAGCCAACGCCCCGACAGCAGGCCGTCCCGGGCGGCGCGGCCGCCTGGGCGGGGCGCTGCGCCCTGGCGGGACCCTCCCTGCTGCTGGCCCTGGTGGCAGCGCTGGCCAGCCCCTCGGCCGCCAGGGCCGAATCGGTGCTCGAGCAGGCGGCGCGCACCGGCGAGATCACCATGGCCGGCCCCACCGACATGGTGCCCTTCGCCTACCGCGATGCCAGCAAGGCACTGGTGGGCTACAGCCTCGATGTGGCCCGGTTGATCGAGGCGGAGGTTTCCACCTATCTCAACCGGCCGGTGAGGATCGTCTACACCGCCAATGCGGATCCCCTGGCGGTGTTCCGTGATGTGAGCCGCGGTGATGTGGACCTGGCCTGTGGGGTTCAGTTCACCTGGGAGCGGGAGATGTATGTCGACTTCTCCATGCCCTTCGCCCTCTCGGGGATCCGCGTGCTCACCCGCCAGGGGGGGCTCGATGGCTCGGCGGCCTCGATGGCGGGCAAGCGGATCGGCGTGGTGAAGGACTCCCTGGGCAGCGCCACCATCGCGGCCGTGCAGCCGACGGCGGTGCGTGTCCCGTTCGCCGGCATCGAGCCGGCGGTGCGGGCGCTGCTGGCCGGCCAGGTGGATGGTGTGGGGGGTGATTCCCTGCTGCTCGCCGGTGCCCTCCAGAGCCTCGGCGGCAAGGGGTACGGCCTGGTGCCCGCGGAGCCCTTCTCCCGCTTTGCGGTGGGTTGCATTCTTCCGGAGGACAATTCCACCTTCCGCAACCTGGTCAATCTGGCCATCGCCAGGCTGGTGCAGGGCTACCTCGACGATGAGCCGGCGGCGGTGGCCAGTGTCAACCGCTGGCTGGGTCCGAAGGGAGTCCTGGAGTTGCCCCCCGAGGTGATCAAGGCCTACTTCCAGTCCGTACTGCTCAACTACGAGCGGGTGAGGCCCCTGTCGGCAACGACCCCATCGGCTGTCGCCCCCACCACACCTGCCCGCTGAGGAGATCCCCCCATGTCCATCACCACCCGATCGGCTCTGCTCGGTTTCTCCCTGGCGCTGGCGGCCCTGACCGCGCCCAGCGCCGCCCGGGCGGCCCTGACGCCCTCCCCGGCCAGCGGGGCCACCATCGAGCAACGGTTGCAGCGCATCACCGCGGCGATCCGGGAGCAGGGTGAGCCGGGCGGTGCGGCCGGCGCCGCCGCCGGCGACCAGCGGCTGGCCTACGGCTTCGCCAACGCCGGCCGGGGCGGCTTTGCCAACGCGGCCCGCGGCGGCTTCGTCAATGGCCACCCCTATTACGGCGGCAGTGGCTTCCGCAATGGCGGCGGCGGTTTCGTCAATGCCAGGGGCGGTGGCGGCTTCGTGAACGGAGGAGCCGGGCGCGGTGGGGCGTTCCGGAACTGGTAGGCCCCCATCCCGGGACCGCCCCGGTGCCTGCGTTTCAAGCCCGGAAGCTTCCGTGGGCAAGGCAGGGAACCGCCCCTAAGGTGCAGCTCGTGCACGGATCGGTGAATGGAATCTCCCGCTGCGGTGGCCCCCGGCTCCCTGCGATCCCGCCGTGGCAGGGCCCTGACCCTGGGTTCCGTGGCCTGCCTCTGCTCCCTGGCGACCGCTGTCCCGGTCCTGGCCGCCGACGCCGTGCTGGAGCAGGCGGCTAAATCCGGGGACGTGCTGATGGTGGGTCCCGCCGACAGCCCGCCGCTGATCCGGATCGGGCCGAAGGGGGAGCCGGAGGGCTATGCCATCGACCTGGCCCGCCGCATCGACCGCCAGCTCAAGGCGGAGCTCGGCGGGCCGGTGCGGATCCGCTTCGCCCCCGTCGACAACACCAGCATCACGGTGGACGCCGTCGCCAGCGGCCGGGCCGGCCTGGCCTGCGGGGTGCCCTTCAGCTGGGACCGGGAGAAGCTGGTGGACTTCTCCCTGCCCATCGGCCTTTCGGGCCTGAGGCTGCTCACCCGCAGCGGCGGCCCCGACGGCTCCCCCGCCTCCCTCGCCGGACAGCCGATCGCGGTCGTGGAGGGGTCGCTCGGAGCGGGCTTCCTCGGCTCCCTGGAGCCCAGCGCCCGGCCGGTGCGCTTCCCCAGTCTGCCCCAGGCCGTCACGGCCCTCGAGCAGAAGCGGGTGGCGGGGGTGCTGGGCGATGCCAACGTGCTGGCCGGCCTGCGGCACGAGCGCCGGCTCTCCGCGACGGCCCTGGTGCCTGAGCAGCCCTATGTGAGCTATGGCGTCGGCTGCATCGTGCCGGAGAACAACTCCCGGCTGCTGAACGTGGTCAACCTGGCCATCGCCGGCCTGTTCCAGGGCTACCTGGAGGGGCGCCCCGACGCCATGGCCGCCGTGGCCCCCTGGTTCGGCCCCACCGGCGTCCTGACGGTCCCCGACGAGCGGGTGCGCAGCTTCTTCGAATCGGTGCTGCTCAGCCGTGAAGGTCTGGTGCTGGTGGCCCCCGCGCCGGCGTCCCGTCCCTGAATCGCCCTGCCCCCGGAAACGCCCCGTTCCACCCCGTCCTCCTCCCCTGGCCGCCCTGCGATGACGAACCACCCCCGTACCGGTCTGTTCGGTTTCCTGCTGTTGCTGGCTGCCCTGGCCCCGGCCGGTGCGGCGGCCAGGGCGGTGGTCGACGGACCGTCCCGGCCGGGGTCGTCCCCCTCCCCATCGTCGTCCTCGCTCGAGGCCGCACCCGGCTCGATCGACGCCCGGCTGCGGCGCATTTCGGCGGCCATGGGCCAGGCTTCCGGCCAGCCGGCGGGAAGGGAGGGCCGCCCCCGGAGCGCCGATGGCCGCCTCGCCTATGTGTTCGTGAATGCCCCGGGCGTCGGCTGGGGCAATGGCGGTTTCCGCAACGGTGGCTGGGGCAATGGCGGTTTCCGCAACGGCGGCTGGGGCAACGGCGGTTTCCGCAACGGTGGAGCCTGGCGCAACGGAGGTGGCGGCGTCTGGCGCAACGGCGGCTTCCGCAACTTCTGGTGACCGTCGACGGCGCCCCGCCACCGGGCAATCCGGAAGGCTTCGGGCCGTTGCAGTTGCTGGTGGTGCAGCCCACCCCTTACTGCAACCTCGACTGCGATTACTGCTATCTGCCCAACCGTGACGACCGGCAGCGGTTGTCGCTGGAGCTGCTGGAGGCGGCCCTGACGCGGGTGCTGGAGAGCCCCTACGTGGGCGGTGACTTCACCCTGCTGTGGCACGCCGGCGAACCGCTCACCGTGCCGATCGCCTTCTACGACGCCGCCACCGCCTGCGTGCAGCGGGCGCTGGCGGGCTGGACGGGGGAGCCCCTGACGATCCACCAGTCGGTGCAGACCAACGCCACGCTGATCAACGACGCCTGGTGCGACTGCTTCGAGCGCAACGGCATCGCCGTGGGTGTGAGCATGGACGGGCCCGCCTTCCTCCATGACGTTCACCGCCGCACCCGCACCGGCCTGGGCACCCATGCCGCCACGCTGCGTGGCATCGAGCACCTGCGTCGCCGCGGCATCCCCTTCCAGGTGATCGCCGTGATCACCGAGGAGTCCCTCGGCCACGCCGACGAGATGTTCGCCTTCTTCGTCGAGAACGGCATCACCGACGTGGCCTTCAACATGGAGGAGACCGAAGGGGAGAACCGGGTCTCCACCCTCAGCCGCCCCCGGGCCGAAGCGGCCTATCGCAAGTTTCTGCAGCGGTTCTGGGCGCTGTGGCAGGAGCAGCCTGAGCGGATGCGGGTGCGGGAGTTCGAGGGGATCTGCAGCCTGGCCCAGGCCGATGCCCGGCTGGCCTGCACCGACATGAACAACCCCTTCGCGATCGTCAACGTGGATGCGAGGGGCCGGATCTCCACCTTCGATCCGGAGCTGCTGGCGGTGCACACCGACACCTACGGCGACTTCGT
>CAZBMT010000217.1:0-5012 GCA_964492645.1 uncultured Cyanobium sp.
ATCGCCTGCAGATTGGCATCAAACAGGCGATCAAAACGCTCTTGTTCGTCAGGATTCATCTCAGCAGCTTCCCAGCGGGAAGATGATGGGGAAAGCGCATCCGAGCATGGGCATCCCTCAGTGTCTTCCCGGCGACGGCGCTCTCATTACGCTGAGCACAGGCTCCGCCCTACGGCAGGCCTGCGGCATGGAGATACGAGCGTGTACCTGGCGCTCGCAACTGCAGCAGCTCAGCTATAGTGGCTTTGCAATCTGCCGCGAAGCGGCTTAGTTCAACTTGTTCTTTCGCGGGTCCGTGAACCACTTGTGTCCTGGCAACAACAGACCGAAATGCTTTGATTCAACCAGGATGCTCCAACGGCAGCCCCTGCGCCTTCCAGGCACGCAGGCCGCCGCGCAGGTTCGCCACCTGGGTGAGCCCCTTCTTCTGCAGTTGCTGTGTGGCCAGGGCGGAGCGGCTGCCGGAGTGGCAGAGCACCACCGTGGGACGATCCGTGGGGATCTCGTCGGCGCGTGCCGGCAGCTCGGGCAGGGGGATCAGCAGGCTGCCCGGGATGCGGCCGTCCGGGCCCAGCACCTCCGCTTCGGAGCGCACGTCCACGAGCGTCAGGGCCTCGCGGTGGTCGGCCACCCAGTCGGCCGTCAGTTCCGGCAGGCCGGCATAGCTGCGCTCGATTGGTGCCCAGTCGTCCGCTTCCTCCTGGCCACCGTCGGCCGGCCGGCCGGAGCGAAGGTTGGCCGGCAGGGCCACGGCGATCCGGTTGGGGTGGGGGAGGTGCAGGTTCTCCATGGAGCCCACGAAGTCGCGCTCGTCGGCCTCACCCCCTAGCCGGGCGTTGTAGGCCTTCTCTTCGGCCACCGAGCTCACCGCCCGGCCGCTGTAGTCATGGGCCGGGTAGAGCAGGCAGTGGTCGGGCAGCGACAGGATCTGCCCGGTGATCGATTGAAACAGGGTGGGGGCATCCCCCTGCTGGAAGTCGCAACGGCCGCAGCCCCGCACCAGCAGGGCATCGCCGGTGAAGGCCATGCTGTGGTCGTCGAGCACGAAGCTGAGGCACCCATCGGTGTGGCCGGGGGTGGCGCGCACCTCCAGATGGCGGCCGCCGAAGCGCACCCGATCCCCATGGCGCAGGGGCAGGGTCACGTTCTCGGCCCCGGCGACGGCCGCCAGGCCGATGGCGCAGCCGGAGGCCCGATGCAGCCGCCAGCTGCCGGTCACGTGGTCGGCGTGCACGTGAGTGTCGAGGCTGGCGACCAGCTGGATGCCCAGCTCGCGGATCAGCGAAAGATCACGGGGATGCTGCTCGTACACCGAATCGATCAGCAGCCCCTGCCGGGAGGGCACATCCGCCAGCAGGTAGGTGAAGGTGCTGGTCTCGGGGTCGCAGAGCTGCCGCAGAAGCAGCGGCGCACCGCCGGCGGCGGCCGCCAGGGGGAAGGGGGCGTGGGGAGCCATCACGTCGAGGGCGTCAGCTCTGCACCTTGGTTCGGCCTTCGGCCAGCACGCCCTGCAGGTAGGCGCCCACCAACATCCCGGCCAGGCCGATCAGCACCGGCCCGTTGCCGATGCCGAGGCTGGCCACCGCCGCCCCCGGGCACAGGCCGCACAGGCCCCAGCCCACACCGAAGATCACCGCCCCCGGCACGGTGCCGGCCAGCATCGGCTTCACCTCATGGGAGAAGGGCAGCCCCAGCAGCGTGGTCTGCCGCAGCCGCGGGGCCAGCCGGAAGCCGATGGTGGTAACCGCCAGGGCCGCCGCCATCACCAGCAGCAGGCCCATGTCGCGCAGCTGCAGGAAGCTCAGCACCACCTCCGGCCGGGCCATGCCGCTCCAGGCCAGCCCATAGCCGAACAGACCCCCGCCCAGCAGGATCGAGAACAGGCGCTTCATGGGGTCACCCCCAGCAGCAGCACGACCCGGGCGGTGACGATCGCCACCGCCATGAACACGGCCACCGCCAGCAGCGAGGCCCGCGAGAACGAGGCGACGCCGCAGATGCCGTGGCCGGAGGTGCAGCCCGAGGAGAGGCGGGTGCCGAAACCCACCAGCAGCCCCCCCAGCGCCAGCCGCCACCAGCCCACGGCCGTGACGAAGAACGCCTGGTGGGTGGCGGCATACAGCCAGGCGCCGAGCACCATGGCCAGGGCGAACTGCAGCCGCCACTGGCGCGAACTGCGCTCCGCCGTGAGCGGCGTGAAGTAGGTGAGCGTGGAGCTCAGAACGGAACTCGCCCCGGCTTTGACACCGAGGGTGAGATACATGACCATCAGCCCCAGTCCGAGGAACAGCCCCCCGGCCAGATAGGAGGTGACGCCATTGGGAAAGAGGAAGCCCAATCGATGCGGTCAACAACGACGCTTGGACCATAAACACATCGCTGGCGACGGGCAACGGTTCCAGAGCGGGCGGCAGGATCAGAGTGCGGGATCACAGGATCTGAACTCCCCTGGCCGGGCCTGGACGTCCTCCAATCCCCGTCGCCGGTGCCGGCCTAGCTCAGGGCCTGGCAACTCGTCATCAGATTGCGATCGTTGGGAATGTGATTGGAGAGCAGGGTCCGGAGCCTTCGATGTCGTTGCGCAAGTCGCGGTGCAGTTCACAGGCGACGCCGAACCAGTTCATCAGCTGCACGCCCGCTGCGCTCATCCGCGCCCAGGCCGCATGACGGGTGACCTCGTTGAACGTCCCGGAGGCATCCGTGACGACGAACACCTCGTAGCCGGCCTCGATGGCCGAAAGCGCCGGAAAGGCCGCGCAGACCTCCGTCACCACCACGGCGATAATCAGCTGCCGGCATCCCGTCTGGCGGACCGCCTCGACAAACTCCTCGTTGTCCCAGGCGTGGATGTTGCCAGGTCGGGCGATGGAGGGGGCCTCCGGGAACTGCTCCTTCAGCTCCGGCACCAGGGGGCCATTGGGACCCTTCTCGAAGCTGGTGGTCAGGATCGTCGGCAGGTTGAAATATTTCGCCGCGGCTCCCAGCGCCAGCACATTGTTCTTGAATTCACCGGGAGAGAAGTCCTGAACCAGGGAGATCAGACCAGACTGATGATCAACAAGCAGACATGCCGCATCATCCTTTTCCAGGCGCACATAGCGGAAGGTGTCAACCATGAATCAGAAGGTGTCAACCATGAATCAGGAAGAGAGGTTGGAAATCTCCCCGAATGACGCTGGTGATGGACCATCGCATCGGCAGCCCATCCGGGTGGCCAGGGCCAACTGTCGTCGGCCGCAGATTCGTCATGAACGGACGGCGGACCCGCGCCTCAGGCCCGCAGGAACTGCCTCAGACGTTCACGGATCCACTCCAGGGGACTGCCCATCGCCGCATCGACGAACAGCCCACGCTCCCGCAGGTCGGCCTCGTAGCTCTGCAGCACATCCTGTCGCCGGTTCAGTTCGTCGGCGATGGTCTCGGCGAAGGCGGGATGAAGCTGCAGCAGCGGCCGGAATCCACCGCGCGGAACCACGAACAGGGTGGTGTCTTCCGCGGCCCGCATGGTGGTGGGGTAGGGCACCTCCAGCAGCAGGGGAAGCTCACCGAAGAATTCGCCGCGCTGGAAGCTGAACAGACGCCGGCTGACGCGGTCGGTTTCGTGAATCGCATCCACGCAGCCGCTCAGCACGATGTTGAAGCTGTGGCTGCTCTCCCCCTGCCGCACGAGGATCTCACCGGCGGCCAGGTAACGCCTGGCTCCGCTGGCGAGCAGCTGCCTCAGGGGGCGGCCACGGAGTCCCTGGAAGAAACGCAGGTTCGTCAGCAGCTCGCCCAGGGTCTCGGGGGCGGGCGGAAGCGACTCAGGCCGAGCCCCTGGCGAACGGATCTCCCTTCGCGGCCAGGCCAGCTCGATGGCCCGCTCGCGCAGTCCCTGATGGATCGCGTAGTGGAGTCCGCTACCGATCGTCTGGCCGGAGTCGATCGTCGAGGTCCACACCCGCAGGGTGAAGCCGAGGCCCAGTTCCCCCTGGCTGGAGAAGAGCACCTGCGGCGCCGGCTCGGGATTCACGTGGGGTTCCTCCAGCGCCGCCTGCAGCAGCACTTCCGTGACGGCAAAGACATCGCTGCCATGGGCCACCATCACCGGCACATCGATCCGGCCCGTGAAATTGGTGTAGCTGAGATTCTGGACGGGGCTGTTGGTGAGCAGGGAGTTCGGCACGATGATGTCCGATCCCTGGAACGTGCTGATCACGGTGGAGCGGATCGAGATCTGCTTGATGAAGCCTGTGGTCTGGTTGAACTCGATCAGATCGCCCACCTTGAGCTTGCCTTCCATCAGCAGGGTGAGGCCACTGCTGAGGTTGCGGGTGAGGTCCTGCAGCCCGAAGCCCAGCCCCACCCCCAGCGCCCCCAGGATCACGGCGAGGGCACCGAAATCCAGACCCATCCCCTGCACCACCAGCACGTAACCGAGGGCTGCCACCCCAAGGCTGGTCAGCGTGGCCGTGGCTTCCCGGCGTCCCTCCGGCACCTGGAATCTGGGCAGCAGCCGGTCCTTGAGAAACCACTTGATCCCCCGCGCCAGCAGGCTGACGGCCACCAGCAGCGCGGCCACCTGCAGCAGCCACAGCAGCGAAATGCTCTGCTGGCCCAGCGGGAACAGAGGAGCCGTGAAGGCGCGCAGGAGGCGCTCAGGAATGCCGCTGTCCATCCACGGCGCTCAGAGCGGAAGCCGTCGGTAGCCAGGGGCGTCCGGCCCGGCGTCACACACCCAGCGGTTCCCCCTGGGCCTTCTGCTGCTCGGCCAGCACCTGCTCGAGGCCCTCGATGTCCTCGTCGGTGATCTTGGTCTGCATCGGGCAGTGCTTGGGGCCGCACATCGAGCAGAACTCGGCCTGCTTGTAGATGTCGGCCGGCAGGGTTTCGTCGTGGTACTCGCGGGCGCGCTCGGGATCCAGCGAGAGCTCGAACTGGCGGTTCCAGTCGAACGCGTAGCGGGCACGGCTGAGTTCGTCGTCGCGGTCGCGGGCGCCGTACACCTCGTGCAGGATGGTCTTGCGGTTCTT
>CAZBMT010000218.1:0-4988 GCA_964492645.1 uncultured Cyanobium sp.
CGGCTGATCGAACTGGCCCGGGGCCCGGGCAGCGACACCGACAGCCGCAGCATGGATGTGCAGGTGTCGCGGCTGCGGCGGCTGATCGAACCGGAGCCGGCCCGGCCCCGCTACGTGCAGACGGTCTGGGGCTACGGCTACGTGTTCGTCCCCGATGGCAGGCCCCGCCAGTCCTGAGCGGGCCTGGCGGCCCTCGCTGGGGCGCACCCTGGGGTATCTGCTGGCGGGCACCGGGGCCGCCGCCTTCTGCCTGCTGCTGCTGCAGTTGCTGCTGGGCCGCCGGCTGGCCCAGCAGCAGCTGGTCCAGGCGGGCTCGGAGACGGCCGCCAATGTGGTGCTGGGGGAGGTGGCCCTGGAACGGTTCAGCCCCGAGGTGCTCGGCCGGATCAGCGGCATGCAGCTGGTGGTGGGCCAGCGGCCGGAGCCGCCGGTGATGGCGGCCGAGCCCCGCCGGGGCGACCGGCGACTGCGCTGGCAGGCCCAGGGGATGCAGGCGGAACTCTGCCGCCGCCTGGGACGTTGCCCCGCGGTGCAGCCGGCCTCCTCGCCGCGGCGGGGGGTGTGGGTGGAGATGGCCTCACCCCTGGAGCGGGTGTGGCTGTTCGTCGCCCTGCCCTCCCCCCGCGGCTGGCCGCCCGATCCCCTGCTGCTGTCGCTGTCCGTCGCCCTGGGGGCCCTCGGGGCGCTGCTGCTCTACCTCACCCTGGAGATCCAGCGGCCCCTCGCCCGCCTGCAGGAGGCCCTGGCCAACGTGGGCCTGGAGGCCCTTCCCGAGGCCCTGCCGGACCAGGGGGCCCCGGCGGTGCGCCAGCTGATGGCCCGCTTCAACGCCATGCTGCTGCGGCTGGAGGACGCCGGCCGGGAGCGCACCACGATGCTGGCCGGCATCGCCCACGACCTGCGCAGCCCCCTCACCCGCCTGCGGTTGCGCCTCGCCCTCGCCGCCGAGGGACCGATGGCGCCGCAGGAGCTGGAGCGGGCCCATGCCGACATCCGCTCGATCGAGCGGATCACGCGCCAGTTCATGATCTTCGCCGGGGCCGAAGCCGACGAGACACCGGTGCTCGTGCCCCTCGATGCCCTGGTGGCCGAGGCGGCGGCGGCGGTGGGGGAGGTGCCCCTGGCGCTGGATCTGGAGCCGCTGGTGCGGCGCGTCCGCCCGATCGCCGTGGCACGGGCGGTGGGCAACCTGCTCGACAACGCCCTCACCTACGGACGCCCGCCCCTGCGGCTGGTGCTGCGACCCCTGGGGCCTGGGGAGGGGGAGGGGCGGCCCCGAGGGGAGGCCGCGGTGGTGGAGAGCGGCTTCGAGATCCAGGTCTGGGACTGCGGCGAGGGCATCGACCCGCAGCAGTGGGACAAGGCCATGACCCCCTTCCAGCGGCTCGATCGGGCCCGCGGCGGGGAGGGGCACTGTGGCCTGGGCCTGGCCATCGCCGCCAAGGTGGCCCGCGACCATGGCGGCGACCTGCGCCGTCTGGAGGCCGCCGCTGTCGCTGCCGCTGCCGCTGAGCCGCTGCCTGGGCGCTTCGCCGTGGTGCTGCGGGCCTGGCCCCTGCCCGGCGGCTGAGTGGCGCCGGCGGCCGCCTGGTCACATCCGGTCACAGCTCTCCCCTGGCCAGATGGCCTTCCGTCACACGCTCTGGGCACGATGGAGCCGTTCCCGACATTTCCTCCCATGCCATTCCCATTCCTCCTTCGCCGTCGTCTGCCCTTGGCTCTCCTTGTGCTCGTTTGCGGTAGCGGTGGGGCCGCCCTTGCCCAGGCGGGTCCTTCCGGGGCGGCGCGTCCCACGCCGGAGCAGCTGCAGAGGATCTTCCCCGAGCAGCGGCGGCTGGCCATCAGCGACCACCGGGCCCGCATCGCCATCCTCCAGAATGGTGAGCGTTGCCTATCGGCCGCAGCCAGCAGCGAGGCCCTGCGCAGCTGCATGAAGCAGGAACGGGAGGCCGTTCAGCGTCAGCGTCAGCAGCACTGGGCGGCCATGAGGGCGCTGATGGAGCAGAACGGCCTTCCCGTGCCCCAGTGGGGCGCTGGGGATCGCAAGGGACGCTGGGGCAGTGGCTCGAAGGACAGCCCGAACTCCATCTGAGGCGGCTCACCGCCCCCGCACGTCATTCCGCGACCAGACACCCCCGCCGGCCCTCTCGGCCAGCACCGATCCGGTCCTGGCCCAGAGCCAGGCCCCCGCCAGCGTCGGCCCTCGGTTCACGCCAGCGCTCCGTGGGGAAGATGCTCGAGGCCCGACCGGGCCGGCAGGGACTCATCGTCAGGTCCCTGGGGGAGGTGCCGCTGCCCGACAGGGGACCGGTTCGCTCGAAGGCCGCCCCAGGCCTTCGAGGGCGGTCACGCCGCGGAGCACCTTGCCTTCCAGCAGCTTGGGGCTGGCGCCGCAGCCGGTGGAGATGGGGCTCAACATCGGCGATCTCGAGACCGCGAAAACGGCTGTTCAGGCCGCAGTCAGCGGCCACCTGGTGCTCTCCAGCCTGCGTCACGGAAAGCCCTGGGAGGCAACTGGTCGACCCCTTCACCTCGGGCGCGCCGCAGCGGGTGTATTGCCTGCTTGGCTGTACCGAGTGCCGCACTACAGACTATTCGGAGCGCATGGGGATCTATGCAGTTCTGATGCTTTTGTCGGCGGTGAAGAAGCAGATCACCGCGGAGACCGCTATTGTCAAAGTGCGCCCGCAGGCCTACAAGGAAGGCATCAAGCCACTGCGGGTTTCCGGCGCGCTCAAGTTCGCCTGCTGCGTCACCACTTTTGACGAGGTGATGCGGGTGGCGCCCCCGGCAGGTGGCGGTGGTAGAGCTTTCGCAGCGGCTCCGGTAAACTTCGAGCGACATCTCGAAATCTGATCGGAAGCCCCCTGTGACGCGCACGAATTATCTTGTCCTAGGCATGGCGAAGACAGGGACGACCGCGCTTTTCTGCAATATCCGCGATCATCTGCCGGGCGACGTGCGGTTGTTTTTTGAACCAGGAAGCGTTGCCGACTGGGAGGCGCTGCGTCTGGCCCCGACGACCACCCTGACCAAGGCGCTCATGGCAACGTTTCAGGCCTCGGGGATGGATCCGGCATTTTTCCAAAGGATCGTGGTGCTGGTGCGCGATCCGCGCGACCAGTTTCTTAGCAGGCTGCTCTACTGGGCCGCTCAATTGTCGAAGCGACATCCGAATTTGCGCGCCGCCATTCTGGATGTGATTCTTGCCAAGGAGGCCGACCCCGCCGGCATTCCGTTTCTCGACCTGGTGGCGCAAGTCGCCGCGCTTGATTCGCAGCATGAATTTTTCCCGCGAAACGCGGTGGCAGAATTCGGCATGCGGCTGCGTGATGCCGCTGTCTACTTTCCTGCTCTGAAGGGTAGCTACATCCTGAAGTACGAGGACATGACCGATGGCAGGATGCAAGGCGTGCGTGACTATCTGCAACTGGAACTGGCCGATCGTGCCACGGTGCCCCATGAATGGAAGCGCGTGGAAAGATCGCGCTCCCATGGTGAATGGAAGCGCTGGTTTGTCGACTCCGATATGAAGACTCTCGCACCCTTGATCGCGGAATACCTCGCAGTATTCGGCTATGAGTCGGCTCCGGGACTCACCGAAGGGCTGGGGATAGAAGCGACCACGTCTTCGGGATTCATCCGAAAATCCTGGGATCTGCCATAACTGTGGATCAGGTGATGATCATGAAGTCATTGTCTGGCGCCATTGGGGCCCGGCGACGCTGGGTGCGAACTCCTGACGAGGATTGCAAAGTTGAAACCCAGGACTGCCGTTCGATTCTTCGGCATCACCGGCCAGTGCAACGGTGGAGGCCTCGTAGGCCAGGCTTGCCAGCCCTACGGTTTGTCCGACCAGTCCCGCGAATGCTCCGATAGTCGTCGCCGCCAGTTGGGTCGCGTCCGTGCCTGGAACGAAGTCGGTGATGGTGTCACATTGGCCGTGCCGTCGAGAGCGGTGCTGAAGCTGAACGTGTCGGCGCCCCTGCCGCCGTTGAGCGTATCGGTGCCCAGGCCGCCCTGCAGGGTCTCGTTGCCGGTCAGGAGAGTATCGCCGCGGTCACCCGAGAGGGTGTCGCCATGGCCTGAAGCGAGCCTTCCGGAGCCGGACGCCCCACACCCGCCCAGATGGAGACGATCTCTCCCGGCCAGAAGTGCCTGGCAATCAGCGATCAGCAGCCCCGCATGGCCATCCTCCAGAGTGGCGAACGCTGCCCGTCAGGCATCGGCAGCTGCGAAGCCCTGCGCACCTGCATGAGCGAGCGGAAGGGGGACTGGGGGGAGGGCGACGGCCCCGGCTCCGGCAGGATCTGAGCCCGGATCCGGGCCGGCCCTGTCCTGCTGTGGGGGGCCTCAGGCCTCGTCGAGGGCGGCCACGCCAGGGAGCACCTTGCCCTCCAGCAGCTCCAGGCTGGCGCCGCCACCGGTGGAGATGTGGCTCATCTTCTCGGCCACGCCCACCTTCTCCACCGCGGCCACGGAGTCACCGCCGCCGATGATCGTGCAGCAGCCCCTGGCGCTCAGGTCGGCCAGGGTGTGGGCGATGGCGTTGGTGCCGGCGGCGAAGGCGTCGAATTCGAACACGCCCATGGGGCCGTTCCAGATCACGGTCTTGCAGTCGGCCAGGGCGTCCTGGAAGGTCTTCACCGAGTCGGGGCCGATGTCGAGGCCCATCCAGCCGTCGGGGATGGCATCGATTGCGGTGGTCTGGCTGTTGGCGTCGGGGGCGAAGTTGTCGGCCAGCACCACATCGGTGGGCAGCAGCAGCTGCACGCCCTTGGCGGCCGCCTTGGCCTCCAGTTCCTTGGCCAGCTCCAGCTTGTCCTCCTCCACCAGGCTCTTGCCCACCGCCAGGCCGCGGGCCTTGTAGAAGGTGAAGATCATGCCGCCGCCGATCAGCACCTTGTCGCACTTGTCGATCAGCGACTCGAGCACGCCGATCTTGCTGCTCACCTTGGAGCCGCCCACGATCGCGGCCAGGGGGCGCT
>CAZBMT010000219.1:0-4979 GCA_964492645.1 uncultured Cyanobium sp.
AGGAGCTGCCGTGTCACCCGTGCAGCAGCCGTGTCCGCGACGACAGGGCGAGCCACCGATCCTAGGCAGCTGCCCTTCCCTTGGAGTGATGGGACTAACTTTTTGCCTCAGGAGCAGGATGTCGTCGATGGGAAGGAATCTGCCGATCACCCTGGCCCTGCTGGCCCTGATCGGGTCTCCGCCTGTCAGCCGGGCGGCGCCGCCGCCGTTGCCCCCGGAACTGCCGGAACTGCCGGCCCCGCGTCCCGGCCGGCCCGGGCCGGTGCGCGGTGCCCCGGCCGCGGAGGTGGGCGGCACCACGCTGACGCTCAACGGCCGCAGCCAGCAGGCCGCCTGGCGCTGGAGCGGCGATGACCCGCGCCGGCCGTTGGCCCTGTGGCTGCCGCTGGAGGTGGTGGAGGGCCAGCTGGGCTTCAGCAGCCGCGCCAGGCCGGACGGCGCCCTGGCGCTGGAATGGTTCGGCCGGGAGCTGCTGGTGCCGCCGGCACAGCAGCGGTCGCTGGCGGACGAGGTGGCCGTCGACGTGGCCGCCCTCCTTCTGGACGTGGGCGTGACGCTGGAGCGCCGGGGCGAGCGGCTGGATCTGCACCTGCCGGCCCCCCGGCTGCTCCAGGTGCGCAGCTCGGAGCAGGGCGGCATCCGGCGGGTGGTGCTCGACCTCGATGGCCCCGCCCTGGTCCGCAGCAGCGAGGGCGGCCTGCAGCTTTCCCTGCTCAGCCGGCCGGACCAGCTGGCCCAGCTCACCTCCCGCGGCCTGCGCAGCGGCAGCGACGGGGCGGACCTGACCCTGGCGGTGCCGGGCGGCGGCGCCCCCCTGCGCACGTTCACCCTGGGGGAGCCGGCCCGGGTGGTCATCGATCTGCCGCAGGGCGCCGGCAGCGTCGGCAGGGCGCCGGAGGCACCGGCACCGATCGATCCGCGACTGCTGGCCATGCTCGGCTCCCAGCTGCGCTGGGACCAGCAGGTGCGCAGCGTCGGCGGCACCCGGGTGCTGGTCAACGCCGTCCGGATCGATCCCCGCAGCGGTCCCCTGGAGCTGCGTACCCTCAGCCGCCCCGACGGCATGGCAGGGCTCAGCTCCCTGACGGCTCTGGCCCAGCGCCAGGACGCCCTGGTGGCCATCAACGGCGGCTTCTTCAACCGGGTGCGCCGGCTGCCCCTCGGCGCCCTGCGCGACCAGGGCCGCTGGCTGTCCGGGCCGATCCTCAACCGCGGCGCGGTGGGCTGGGAGCCCCGCAGCCTTCCCCGCTTCGGCCGCCTGCGGCTGGATGAGTGGATCAGCGACGACCGCGGCCAGCGCCTGCCGCTGCTGACCGTGAACAGCGGCCTGGCCCAGCGGGGCCTGAGCCGCTACACGGCCGAGTGGGGCCGGCTTTACCAGGCCCTGACCGGCTCCGAGACGGGCCTGCTGCTGAGCGGCGGCCAGGTGCAGCGTCGGATCGGCAGCGCCGAGCTGGCGGCGGGGGTGCCGCTGCGGCAGGAGGGCACCCTGGTGGTGGCCCGCGGCGGGGCCGACCTGCCCTGGGGCGAGGGGGAGCGGCTGCGAATCGAGAGCCGGCCCAGCGATCCGGTGGGCAACGCCTCCTCCGTGATGGGAGGCGGACCGCTGCTGCTCCAGAACGGCCGCATCGTGCTCAACGGCGGCGCCGAGGGGTTCGGGGCCGCCTTCCTGCGCCAGGGGGCCCCCCGCACCGTGGTGGGCAGCGACGGCAGCCTGCTGTGGCTGGTGACCCTGGAAGGCGCCGGTGGGGGCGCCGGGCCCACCCTCTCGGAGACCGCCTGGCTGCTGCAGCAGATGGGGCTGGTGGATGCGCTCAACCTTGACGGGGGCAGCTCCACCGGCCTGGTGATGGGCGGCAGCCACCGGGTCAAGGGGCGCGGCGTGGCCGGCTCCGTGCACAACGGCCTGGGCCTGGTGCCGATCGGGAGCGGCGAAGGGGCCACCAGCCTGGTGCCCAATGGCAGGCCGCTGGCAGAGTGAGGCGATTCGCCGCATTGCCGTGCCCAGGGGCCACAGCCTCCGTCTCACCGCCGCCGCCGCCGCCGAGCTCTGCCGGCAGGCGGCCGTTGCAGGCACCCCCGGGCTGATGCACCTGGAACTTCTGGAGGGAGGCTGTGAAGCCTGGGCGATCCGCCTGCGCCCCGGCCACCTGTCCGGCAGCCCCGTGGCCCGGGCCGACGGCATCACCCTCTATTCCCCCGGGGAGCAGCTGCCCCTGCTCCAGGGCCTGCAGCTCGACTACCGCGGCGACCTCAGCGGCGGAGGGTTCCTGGTGCGTTCCGGACCTGGGGTCCGCAGCTGTGCCTGCGGGGCCGCCTTCAGCCGTGAGACCTGAGCGGGACGACGACGAAGTAAGGTGTCGGATTGTCGATAAGGTCGGACGTCCGACCTGTCCACCCAGAAGTCCCAACCGAGCAGCACCCGGCCCTCGATGCCCACCATTCAGCAGCTGATCCGCACCGAGCGGCAGCGTCTCACCCGCAAGACGAAGTCGCCCGCCCTGCGCGCCTGCCCCGAACGGCGTGGCGTCTGCACCCGGGTGTACACCTCCACCCCAAAGAAGCCCAACTCGGCACTCAGGAAGGTGGCCCGCGTTCGCCTCACCTCCGGCTTCGAGGTGACGGCCTACATCCCCGGCATCGGCCACAACCTTCAGGAGCACTCGGTGGTTCTGATCCGCGGCGGCCGCGTCAAGGATCTCCCCGGTGTCCGGTATCACATCATCCGCGGCACACTCGACACCTCCGGGGTCAAGGATCGGCGTCAGTCCCGCTCCAAGTACGGCGCCAAGACACCGAAGGCCTGAGGCTCCGCGCCACCGGCTCTCCGGGGCCGACTCCCTCCTCTCCTGCTTTTTCTCCCTCCGTTCCATGTCCCGCCGCAACGCCGCCGAGAAGCGCCCGGTTCTCCCGGATCCCCAGTTCAACAGCCGCCTGGCCTCGATGATCGTGGCCCGGCTGATGAGGCACGGCAAGAAGTCCACGGCCCAGCGCATCCTTTCCGATGCCTTCACCCTGATCAACGAGCGCACTGGCGCCGATCCCCTCGACCTGTTCGAGACAGCGGTCCGCAATGCCACCCCCCTGGTGGAGGTGCGGGCCCGTCGGGTCGGCGGTGCCACCTATCAGGTGCCGATGGAGGTGCGTCAGGAGCGGGGCACCGCCATGGCGCTGCGCTGGCTGGTCAACTTCTCCCGCGCCCGCAACGGCCGGAGCATGGCCCAGAAACTTGCCGGCGAGCTGATGGACGCGGCCAACGAAGCTGGCAGTGCCGTCCGCAAGCGGGAGGAAACCCACAAGATGGCCGAGGCCAACAAGGCTTTCGCCCACTACCGCTACTGAGCGGCCCCGGGGGCCGGATCCCTGGGCTGATCCGGTTCCCCCAGACCTGAGCGATCACCGGTCTGTAGAGTTACGCCCGTTTTTTGTCGACCCACCCCCGGAGAACTTTCCCGTGGCCCGCGCCTACCCCCTGGAACGCGTCAGAAATATCGGAATCGCCGCTCACATCGACGCGGGCAAGACCACCACGACAGAACGGATTCTGTTCTATTCCGGCGTGGTCCACAAGATGGGCGAGGTGCACGATGGCGCCGCCGTCACCGACTGGATGGAGCAGGAACGCGAACGTGGCATCACCATCACCGCGGCCGCCATCTCCACCAGCTGGAAGGACAACCGCATCAACATCATTGATACTCCCGGCCACGTCGATTTCACGATCGAAGTGGAGCGCTCGATGCGTGTGCTCGATGGTGTGGTCGCCGTGTTCTGTGCCGTTGGTGGTGTCCAGCCCCAGTCGGAGACCGTCTGGCGCCAGGCCGACCGCTACAACGTGCCCCGGATTGTGTTCGTCAACAAGATGGACCGCACCGGTGCCAATTTCCTGAAGGTCTATGAACAGATCAAGGATCGCCTCAAGGCCAACGCCGTGCCGATCCAGCTGCCCATCGGAGCCGAGGGTGACCTCAAGGGCCTCGTCGATCTGGTGCGCAACAAGGCGATCATCTATACCAACGATCTCGGCACCGACATCCTTGAGGAGGAGATCCCCGCCGACATGAAGGATCAGGCCGAGGAGTGGCGCCTGAAGCTGATGGAGTCGGTGGCCGAAACCGATGAGGAGCTGATCGAGGCCTTCCTTGAAAACGGTGAGCTCACCGAGGAGCAGCTGATGCGGGGCATCCGCTTGGGGGTGATCCAGCACGGCATGGTGCCGATCCTCTGCGGCTCCGCCTTCAAGAACAAGGGCGTCCAGCTTGTGCTCGATGCGGTGGTCGACTACCTGCCCGCCCCCGTCGACGTGCCCCCGATCCACGGCCTTCTGGCCGACGGCAGCGAGGCCACCCGCCCCTGCGACGACAGCGCCCCCTTCAGCGCCCTGGCGTTCAAGGTCATGGCCGACCCCTACGGCAAGCTCACCTTCGTGCGCATGTACAGCGGGGTCCTGCAAAAGGGCAGCTACGTGCTCAATTCCACCAAGGACAAGAAGGAGCGCATCTCCCGCCTGATCCTGCTCAAGGCGGATGAGCGCGAGGAGGTGGACGAACTCCGGGCCGGTGACCTGGGGGCCGTGCTCGGCCTCAAGGACACCACCACCGGAGACACCCTTTGCATCGACTCCGATCCGATCATCCTGGAATCCCTGTTCATCCCCGAACCGGTGATCTCCGTGGCCGTGGAGCCCAAGACCAAGGGCGACATGGAGAAGCTCGGCAAGGCCCTGCAGTCCCTCTCCGAGGAGGACCCCACCTTCCGGGTCTCCACCGATCCGGAAACCAACCAGACGGTCATCGCCGGCATGGGCGAACTGCACCTGGAGATCCTGGTCGACCGCATGCTGCGGGAGTTCAAGGTGGAGGCCAACATCGGCGCCCCCCAGGTGTCCTACCGGGAAACCATCCGCGGCAGTGCCAAGGGTGAGGGCAAGTTCGCCCGCCAGACCGGCGGCAAAGGCCAGTACGGCCACGTGGTGATCG
>CAZBMT010000220.1:0-4953 GCA_964492645.1 uncultured Cyanobium sp.
CTGCTCATGGTTGCCCCGCTCCACGATGCGGCCTCGATCAAGCACGCAGATCTGATCCGCGCCCACGATCGTGCTGAGGCGGTGGGCGATCACCAGCACCGTGTGCTTGCCTTCGAATTGATCGATCGCCTGCTGCACCAGCCGCTCGCTCTGGGTGTCGAGGGCGCTGGTGGCCTCATCGAGGATCAGCAGATCAGGATCGCGCAGGATCGCCCGGGCCAGGGAAAGGCGCTGGCGCTGGCCGCCGCTGAGCCGGTAGCCGCGCTCGCCGACCAGGGTGTCGAAGCCATCGGGCAGATCGGCAATGAAGCCGGCGGCCTGGGCTTTCTCGGCCGCCGCCATGATCTGGGCCCTGCTGGCGTGGGGAGTGCCGAAGCTGATGTTGTCGCTGATGCTGGCATTGAACAGGAAGGTGTCCTGGCTGACCACGCCCAGCCGCTGCTGCCAGGAGATCAGATCGAATCGTTCAAGCGGCTGGCCATCCACCAGGATCTCGCCTTCACTGGGTTTGTAGAGGCCGCAGAGCAGGTCAGCGATCGAGCTCTTGCCGGCGCCGCTGCTGCCCACCAGGGCCACCGTGCTGCCGCGGGGCAGATCAAGATCGATGGCGCTGAGGGCGGGAGGCAGTTCGGGGGCGTACTGAAGGCCCACCTTGCGGAGCGAGATTCCCTGGCGCAACTGCTCGAAGCGAAGGCCTCCGCGGCTGCGGAACTCCTTATCAGACGGTTCGAGGAGTTTGTTGAGCAGATCCAGGGGTGCTGCGTTGGAATTGAGGGATCCCAGAGCTGCGGCGATGGCACCGAAGCTGCCGTTGAGCCGCTGCAGAGCCAGCACGAAGGTGACCAGGCTGGGCAGCACGCCGGAATTGCGGTTGCCGAAGAGCAGCAGGCTGAGCGCGGCGATGCCGGCGATCATCAGGATCGGCAGGAAGGTGGTGATCGGGCCTGTGACCGATCCCACCCGGCTGGAGGCCCTGGAGTTGGCTTCGATGGCGATCGAGCGGCTCTTCACATCCCTGTCGGAGGCATCAAGCTGGCCGCTGGCATGGAGCAGGCGCAAGCCCTGGATGTTCTCGGTGATGCGGCTCGAGAGCTCGCGGCCGAGTTCGGTGCCGATGAAGGAATAGCGGCGCAGGCGGGGCAGCAGCTGCTGCTGCACCAGGGTGAGGATCCCCCCCATCAGCAGGGCGGCCACCAGCAGCCAGGGTGAGAGGCTGAGCAGCACCACCAGATAGGTGAGGGCCATCAGCACGGTGAGCGTCAGGCTGCTGATCACATTGATCTCGGTCATCACCGCGCCGGGTCCGTTGCCGCCCACATAGAGCAGGTCGCCCACCCGGTAGCGGCTGGCGCAGGGGAAGCTGAGGCTGAGGATGTGCGAGTGGATCATCGCCATCAGCCGCGAGGAGGTGCGGGCGCTGTAGTAGCCCATGGCGATCGAACCCACATACATGGCCAGGCTCTGCAGCAGCTTCGTCAGCACCGCCAGGGCGAGCAGCAGCAGGAAGAGCTCGTTGCGCGGCAGGCCATCCAGCCAGATGGTGAGTGCTGGCAGGGAGGCCACAAAGCCCTTGGTGCTCCAGTCGATCCCCTGCCCGGCGGGCCTGCTGAGCAGATCCACCGCCAGAAACACCACCCCCAGGGTGGCGCCTTCAGCGGCGGCCTGCACCAGGTTGCAGAGCATGCTGAAACTCAGCACCCGCCACTCCCGGCGGGCGGTGCTGCGGATCAGCCGGGAGGCGGGACGCGGATCCAGCAGCGGCTCGAGACCCCGGCGGATGAGGCGTCGCAGCAGGCGGAGGGGGTGGGCCAAGGATGCTGAGGAAAGCCTTAACAAGCCTCTCATGGAACGAGGCAAGCTCCCATGGACAAAGGTAAGACAGGTTTTCCTGTCCCGGTCCGGCTGCTGCTGCCGCGCCAGTGTTCAGGGCGGCTGGATGCAGGGGGCTGAGGCGGTAGGGTGAGTGGCCTGATTTGCACGGGCCTGACTGATTGGGTGGATTCAGACTTCTGTACAGCGTGTACAGGAGCAAGCGTTGGCTGGCCCCATGCCAAAGAGGCGGCCCAGATCAGCTGTACGGCTTGCCTTAACGGCCCTTAGCCCGCGCATGCCCTGCCCCTCAGCCCCCGAACAGGCTTTGCCAAGGGCTGCCCGGCGCCGGCGGGGTACGCCCAATCCGTGTCACAACGACGTTTTAGCCTCCCCCATCCCCCTTGGCGCAGCCAGGAGCAGCGCGGGATGGGGCTCAGCGCGATCGCGGGGCAGGCCGTCGGGCGACCTTGCAAAACCTTTGTTGAGTCTGAAGCCACAGAACAGCCGCTGAAAACCTAAGCAGGTTTTCAGCGTTGCCGATGGAACTCTCCCTGCGAATTGGCCTGGTTGCAAAGGCTGCAGCACTGCTGCAGAACCATGATGAGTGCAGGGGAAAGCTCTCCCTTCCATCAGGCCCCCGGCAGCAAAGTCATTCCGCCCCCATGCGCTGGGCTTGATGACTTTGATGATTCCCTGGTGCCTCCAGTTGCCAGACAGTTGGAGGCTTCCGAGGCCGATGGGTGCCGTTTTCTCTTCTGCCTCTGTTCGCCATGACTGACACCTCCAAGGCAGGGGGCCAACAACCGATTTCCATGAACCTGCGACACCCCCCGCGGGGCCCACCAGCTGGTGGTTGACGGAAACCGCACGGCCAGCTGCTCCGAAAGCCTCCAGATCCAGGACTCCACCAACGGCAGATCCTGGAGAACGGCCTTCACGGTCGTCAGTGGCACCGAGAGCGCCTGCACCCCCAGTAGGCGGGCAACCCCTGTCGCCGAGCGAGGCCTGGCAAGGTCAGCCCACCGGCACAGAGCTGCAGCGGCGGCGCAGATCAGCTGCAAGGATTAACGCCGCTTAGCCCGCTGATGCCCTGCCCCTCAGCCTCCGAACAGGCATCGCCAAGGGCTGCTGGCGCCGGTGGCGTACGGCCAGATCCCTTGGCATGACGACGTTTCCCCCTCCTCCCTCCCCCATGGCGCGCCCTTGCTGGAGCCAGCAGGGGCGCCGGATGCGGCTCGGCGCGCTCACCCGCGGCAGGCCGCCGGGAGGCCCTTGCAAGCTCTGTTGAGTCTGAAGCCATGGAACAGCCGGTGAAAACCTAAGCCGGTTTTCAGCTGTGCCGATGGAACTCTCCCTGCGAATCTGCCTGGTTACAAAGGCTGCAGAGCTGCTGCAGATCCATGATGAGTGCAGGGGAAAGGGCTCCCTTCCATCAGCCCCCCCCGGCAGCAGAGTCAATCTCCCCAGTGCTCTGGGCTTGATGACTTTGATGATTCCTCAGAGCGTCCAGCTGTCAAGCAGTTGGAGGCCCCAGAGGCCGATGGGTGCTGTTGTCCATTCGCCCTGTGTTCGCCATGACTTACACCGCAAAGGCAGGGAGCCAACAACCGCTTTCCTTCCTCTTCCCCGAACTTTCCAGTCAACGAAGACGCTATTCAGATCCGTTTCTGCCCGACACCGCCGAGGCGGGCGCCGAGGCGGCGCCGCCCCTCAGGGACGACGCGACTCCTGAGCGTGACGTGCTCGAATCCAGCGACGGGGCGCCCAGCGGTCAGGGCCAGGGGGCCGTCTTCCAGAAGGCTGTCGCCATCGCCTCCACCCCCGAGGTGGCGATGGACAGCCATCAGGTGTTGAGCGATTCCCTGCCCGGGGCCCCAGCCCCAGCGGCGGCCGGCTCGATGGCCCCCAGCTGCGGCTGCAGGGCCTGCTCCGTGCTGGCGGTCAGCACCGGAGACGGCGCCGAAGCCTGGGACACCACCATCGGCCAGGCCCCCCTGGTGATGGGCGGTGTGGCCAGCCTCGGAACGGGGGTGGATCTGAGCAAGGTGTTCCAGCTGCACAGCAACCCAACCGCCACCAAGACGATCTTCCTCGACTTCGATGGCTATGCCATCAACAACACGCCCTGGGAGAACGGCGGCAACCTGAGTCTGGGTGGGTTCTACAGCACTCTTGACTCGGCCGCACTCACGGAAATCCAGCGGATCTGGCAACGGGTCGCCGAAGACTTCGCTCCCTTCAATCTCAACGTCACCACCCAGGATCCCGGCAGCGAAAACCTGCGCAAACTCGGCACTGGCGACGATCGCTGGGGCATCCGGGTGGCCTTCACCAGCAACCTCAACCTGCTCACCGGTAAGGCCATCATCAACGCCGGTGGTGGTGGGACGGCCTACTACAACAGCTTCAACTGGAGCACCGATGACGTGGCCCTGGTGTTCAACAGGGGTGAATACAGTGCGGCGGAAACCGCCAGCCACGAAGTCGGCCACACCCTTGGGCTCACCCATGACGGCGCCGGCGGCACCGGGTACTACGGCGGCCATGGCGGCACGGGCCCCACGAGCTGGGGCACGATCATGGGCGCGTCCTATCTCGGCGACGACGAAAACCTCACCCAGTGGAGCAAGGGTGAGTACACCGGCGCCAACAACACCCAGGACGACCTGACCGTCATCACCGGAAGCAACGGCTTCGGCTACGCCGCCGATGACCACGGCAACAGCTTCGCGACGGCCACAGCCCTGACCGGCCTGAGCTTCAGCAGCTTCGGTGTCATCGAGCGCAACACCGACATCGACATGTTCCGCTTCGAGACCCTGGCCGGCCAGGTGTCCTTCAACATCGTCAACGCCTCGCGGGCCTTCATCGGTTCTGCCGGCAGCTACATCACCGAGTACCTCACGGCCCGTGGCGCCAACCTGGACATCGCCGCGACCCTCTACCGCGCTGATCAGAGCATCGTCGAGGTCTTCAACCCCGCCACTCTCACCACGGCCAGCTTCTCCACCTACCTCGACGCCGGCACCTACTACCTCGGCATCGACGGCGTGGGCTTCGGCACCCCTCTCGCCAGCACCCCCAGCGGCTACACCGACTACGGCAGCCTCGGCCAGTACATGCTGAGCGGCACGCTGCCAG
>CAZBMT010000221.1:0-4921 GCA_964492645.1 uncultured Cyanobium sp.
CCTCCCTCGCCCCCACGTCGGCACACCGATCGCCACCTCCGACTGCCCGCTGTACCGCTGCAGCACCACTCCCAGCAGCGCCAGCAGTCCCATCTGCAGGCTCGCTCCCCCCCCGACGATCTGGCCGATCCTCCCCCGGGACATGAGCGGGGTCTGTGAGCGTCGCGGCCAGGGTGCTCAGGCCAGGGCCGCCGCACCCAGGTACCCCTGCGGCAGCAGCGCCGGCCATTGGTGAAGAGAGGGGGGCGCCTTGGTGGCAGCTTCGGGGCCGGCGTGGCCGGCGGAGCCTCCTGGCGGCCGTACAGGCCCAGCCCCTTCGCCTTCTGGTGCGCCTCCAGCAGGCACCATTTCAGCAGGAAGGCGTCGGGACGACGCTCGGCGGGCAGCTCGAGGATCCGTCGCTGCCGCTCGGGCGGCAGACAGCGCCGGGCGATGTCCTGCCACTCCGGCACGGGGCGCCGTTGCTCCACATCCACGCCCACCTCCCGGCGGGAGTGGAATCCCAGCAGCAGCCGCAGCACCCCCCGTCCGAGCAGGAACCGCTCGCGGTCCTGCGGCTGGCGCAAGCGGTCGAGGCGGGCAAGCTACTCAGTCGTCATCAGGGCCCGCAGCGTCTGCAGCTGCTGGCGCACCCGAGGATCGGCCCGGTTCACGAGCCAGAGCAGCGGAGTCGCCTCCCGCTCCGGCCAGCCGTGCGGCCCCTCCTGCTCGGGCCAGCATCGTGGGTGAGGTGCCTCATCGGATGGGCGGCCCGCTCAGCTCCGCCAGCCACCACGGCCATCGGCGTTGCGATGAAGCGTCCGCTTGGCGGCATCATCGTTCCTCTGCCTCGATCTCATCGATCAGCGCGGCGAGCCGCTCAGAGAAGGCCGGCATGAGCTTGGGATCGTAGTAATCGAAGTGATCGCGGAACTGAGGGTGCAGGCGAGCCCTGCCGGCGCTGTAAAAGTTCCAGAGTCGGCGCTGCATCCCCTCCGCTGAGCCGGTCACGAAGATGTCGACGCGAATCGGCAGCCGAGGAGGCCGGTAGTAGGTGTGCAGCTGCAGGAAGTAGTCGCCGCGCAGCGGCTGTGTCGGCCGCGGCCTGGCCTCAGGATCCCGGGCCTGGGGTGCCATCCCGCCCGGTGAACGCAGAAGGGTCCAGCCGTGGAAGTGCAGGGCCTGCAGCTTGCGGCGCAGGGAGACCCGCTGGGGGAGGGAACGGGTCTGCAGCAAGTGGCTGAGCTGCCTTGGCAGCCGCTGCGCCCCTTTGAGAACGAGCTGATGCAGCCGCAGCCTTCGGTGCAGATCGGCGGTGCCGTGTGTGTCCACGAGGCCGACGAGCCCGATGGATCCGCCCCGTCTCAGGAGCTCGGCCGCCACGGCCCAGGCATACCAACCACCTCCTGAATAGCCGAGGAGGTGATAAGGGCCTTGCGGTTGAAAGCGGAGGATTTCGCTGGCGTAGTGGGCGGCCATCTCCTCCACGGTTCGGTGCCGGACTTCAATGCCGTCGATGCCGACTGCCTGCAGACCGAAGACCGGTCGCCGGGGGGCGAAGCAACGGGCCAGATGGACATGGATGAACACATCGCCGCCGCCGCCGTGAACGACGTAGAGGGGTTGGGCCTGCCCCTGATCTTGCAAGGTCACCAGGGAACGGAAGCTGCGGTGCGCAGGGGTCTCCCCATCGGCGAGCCTTCCTGCCAGTGCCGCGATGGTGGGGGTCTGGAAGAGGCTGGCCAGAGGAAGCCGCTGACCCAGGTCCTGCTCGATGCGTGAGATGAGGCGAGCGGCGGCGAGGGAATGACCGCCGATGGAGAAGAAGTTGTCGGTGATGCCGAAGTCGGCGTGAGCGAGCACCTCGGCCCATAGGGAGTGGAGCCGGCGCTGCAGGTCGGTGGCGGGCTCGACGCGCTGCTCGAGGTTTGCGGAGAAGGAGGGAGCGGGGAGTGCCTTGCGATCGAGCTTGCCGTTGACGGTGAGGGGCAGGGCCTCCAGTTCCACGAAGGCGGCGGGGACCATGAACTCCGGCAGGCGTTCGGCGAGGAAGGCGCGCAGGTCCTCGGCTGTCGCCGTAGCTGCGTGCGCAGCGACCCAGTAGCCGATCAGGCGCGGGTTGGCGGAATCGTCGCGGCGGAGGACGACGACGGCCTGGGCGACGGCGGGATGGGCAAGGAGGTTGACCTCGATCTCACCCGGTTCGATGCGGAAGCCGCGGAGCTTGATCTGCTGATCGAGGCGACCGTGGAAGGCGAGGGTGCCGTCGGGGTTCCAGCTCGCGAGATCACCGGATTTGTAGAGGCGGGCTGTGGGATCGTCGGAGAAGGGATCGGGGATGAACTTCTCGGCGGTGAGATGGGAGTTGCTGAGGTACCCGCGCGCCACTCCCGCTCCGCCGATCCACAGTTCGCCGGGCACTCCGATCGGGCACAGTCCTCCCTCCCTGTCCACCACATACACACTCGTGTTCGCGATCGGTCGACCGATGGGCACACCCTGCGGATCCACCCCCGTCCCCGCCTCCATCGCATGGCAGCACGTGAACGTCGTGGCCTCCGTCGGGCCGTAGCCATTGATCAGGCGCTGCCCGGGACCCAGCGCCGCCAGCAGACGCTGCACGTGCGGCGGCGACAGCACATCCCCGCCGCTCAGAACCGTCCGCACGCCCGACAGCGCCCCCAGCTGCTCCTCCACCATCGCCTCGAACAGCGCCGAAGTCAGCCACAGCACCGTGATCCGGTGTCTCTCCAGCAGACCGCCCAGCTCCGACAGGCTCGGGGCCTCGGCTGGCCCCAGCACCAGCACCGCCCCATTCAGCAGCGCTCCCCAGATCTCGTACGTGGCCGCATCGAAGGACAGGGGTGCCAGCTGCAGCATCCGGTCCTCACCTCCGATCACCACCGGCACCGCCGCCGTCACCAGCCGCAGGATCCCTCCGTGCTCCACCATCACACCCTTCGGGGTCCCGCTCGTGCCCGACGTGTACAGCACATAGGCCAGATCGGAAGGCCCGCAGGTAACGGCCGGGTTCGGCGATTTGCGCCAGGTCTCGCCAGGGGCGCCGGGGCCGGTTCTCCAGGCGCCATCGATCCGGACACCCCCGAAACCCTCGCCCGGCCCGGTGACGCCGTCGCAGGAGCCGATCACCACCCGGCAGCCACTGTCGGCCAGCAGTTCCCTTTGTCGCTGCCCGGGCCAGCGGGGGTCGAGCGGGACGTAGGCCCCGCCCGCCTTGAGGACGGCCAGCAGCGCCACCACCAGCTCCACCGACCGCTCCAGGCTCACCGCCACCAGCTCCTGCGAGCCCACGCCGGCCGCCAGCAGACGGTGCGCCAGCTCGTTCGCGCGGCCGTTCAGCTCCCCGTAGCTCACCTCCCTCTCCCCTTCCACCAGCGCGATCGCCTCCGGCGTCCGCTCCGCCTGCCGCTCGAACAGCCCGTGCACTCCGCCCTGCCATCCGCCACCCCGCACGCCACGGCCCCACGACAGCAGCCGCTCCCTCTCCTCCTCCCCCAGCAGCGGCTGCACCCCTACCGCCTTCTCCGGGGCCGCCACCACCGCCGCCAGCAGTTCCTTCAGGTGCGTCGCCAGCCGCTCCATCCGACCCGCCGAGTACAGGTCCCGCGCATAGGCCAGCTCCACCTCCACCACCTCCCCCTTCCTCCTGCCGTGGAACTCCAGATCCATCCGCACCCGCTCCCCGGCCACCCTCCGGCGCCTCCCCTCCACACCCTCCAGCTCCAGCACCGCCTCCGGCAGGTCCAGCAGCTGCAGAAACACCTGCACCAGCGGATTCCGGCTCCGCTCTCGCTCCACTCCCACCGCCTCCACCACCTGCTCGAACGGCAGCGCACCGTGCTCGTACGCACCCAGTGACCGCTCCCTCACCTCCCGCAGCACCTCCCGGAAGCTCTCCGTCCCGCCGATCCGCGCCCGGATCACCAGCGTGTTGATGAAAAATCCCACCAACCCCTCCAGTTCCGTCCTCCCTCGCCCCCACGTCGGCACACCGATCGCCACCTCCGACTGCCCGCTGTACCGCTGCAGTACCACTCCCAGCAGCGCCAGCAGTCCCATCTGCAGGCTCGCTCCCTCCTCGCGGCACAGTCCCTCCAGACCCCTCAGTCCCTCTCCCCCCAGCTCGAACCTCACGCTCCCCCCCCGGTGGCTGAACTCCGCCGGCCGCGGATGGTCGCTCGGCAGCTCCAGACGCTCCAGACCCGCCAGCTCCCCTCGCCAGTACCCCGCCAGCTCCTCCCCCAGCCCACACGACAGCTGCCGCCGCTGCCACACCGCGTAGTCCACGTAGCGCACTCCCAGCGGCGCCAGCACAGGACCCTCCTCCCCACGACGCATCGCCCCGTACAGGCGCCCCAGCTCAGCCTCGAACACGCTCCGCGACCACCCGTCACTGGCGATGTGATGCACCGTCACCACCAGCACCCACTCCACCTCCCCACGACGGATCAGCAGCCCCCGCACCAGCGGCGCCCGCGACAGATCGAACGGCCGGTGGATCTCCTCAGACACCCGCCCCGCGATCCATCCCTCCCCCTCACCCGCCGGCACCTCCTCCTCACGCAGCTCCACAGACGCCTCCGCCTCCACCACCTGCAGCAGCTCCCCTCCCTCCAGCCGGTACGACGTCCGCAGCACCTCATGCCGCTCCACGAGACATCCCAGCGCCCTCCCCAGCGCCGCCACATCCACCTCCCCGCTCAGGTCCCACGCCGACACCAGGTGGTAGGCGCTGCTGCCGGGCTCCAGCTGCTCCACGAACCACAGCCGGCTCTGCGCCGACGACGCCGGATACGCCTCCCCTTCAGCCAACCGCGCCGTCGGCTCCGCCCGCTCGATCCCCTTCCCCTCCCCACGCCTCACCCCGTACCGGCTCTCCACCAGCTCCGCCAGCTCCGCCACCGTCTGGGCCTGGAAGAAC
>CAZBMT010000222.1:0-4865 GCA_964492645.1 uncultured Cyanobium sp.
AAGGAGAAGATCAAGGCGCTGCGCAAGGACGTGGACGTGCTTACCCTCTCGGCCACGCCGATCCCGCGCACCCTGTACATGAGCCTCTCGGGGGTGCGGGAGATGAGCCTGATCACCACGCCGCCGCCCCTGCGGCGTCCGATCAAGACCCACCTGGCCAGCCTGGATGAGGAGGCGGTGCGCAGCGCCATCCGCCAGGAGCTCGACCGTGGCGGGCAGGTGTTCTACGTGGTGCCGCGGGTGGAGGGCATCGAGGAGGTGGCGGGCCAGCTGCGGGCGATGCTGCCGGGGCTGCGGCTGCAGGTGGCCCACGGCCAGATGCCGGAGGGGGAGCTGGAGAGCGCCATGGTGGCCTTCAACGCCGGCGAGGCCGACGTGATGCTCTGCACCACGATCATCGAGAGCGGCCTGGATATCCCACGGGTGAACACGATCCTGGTGGAGGACGCCCACCGTTTCGGCCTGGCCCAGCTGTACCAGCTGCGGGGGAGGGTGGGCCGCAGCGGCATCCAGGCCCATGCCTGGCTGTTCTACCCAGGCGATGCCTCCCTCAGCGATGCCGCCCGCCAGCGGCTGCGGGCGATCCAGGAGTTCGCCCAGCTGGGCTCGGGTTACCAGCTGGCCATGCGCGACATGGAGATCCGCGGCGTGGGCAACCTGCTGGGGGTGGAGCAGAGCGGCCAGATGGAGGCGATCGGCTTCGACCTCTACATGGAGATGCTGCAGGACTGCCTGGCCGAGATCCAGGGCCAGGACATTCCGGCGGTGGACGAGACCCAGATCGACCTGCCGGTGACGGCCTTCATCCCGGCCGACTGGATCACCGAGGCCGACGAGAAGATGGCGGCCTATCGCGCCGCCGCCGAATGCGGCGGCAAGGCGGCCCTGGTGGAGCTGGCCGCCGGCTGGGCCGACCGCTACGGCCCGATTCCGGCGCCGGTCCAGAGCCTGCTGCAGCTGATGGAACTGAAGCTGCTGGCCCGCCGCTGCGGCTTCTCGCGCATCAGGCCGGAGAAGCCCAACATCGCCCTGGAGACGCCGATGGAGGAACCCGCCTTCCGGCGCCTGCGCCAGGCCCTGCCCCAGCACCTGCACGGCCGGCTGGTGTACCAGGGCGGCGCCGGCAGCACCGCCAAGGTGCTGGCCCGGGGCCTGGGGGCCCTGGCCCCCGCCCAGCAGGTGGAGCAGCTGATGGCCTGGCTCTCGGCCATGGCCGGCCAGATCCCCGAGGCCGATGGCCGCACGCCGGAGCAGCGGCAAGAGGAGCAGGCGGCGAAGAACGCGGCGGTGCTGGTGGTGTGAGGCTGGGCTGCGGTGGGTGGTGCTTAGGCCTTGGTTGGCCTGTTGCTAACAGATGGTCTGCTTCCCCCCACCCATGATCGATCTCGCCAGCTACCGGCCCAGGGGCGACAAGCGCAACACGGCCTTCTTCGAACACTTCCTACCGCAGGTCTATGCCCGGCGGGCCAGCTCGGGGCTGGAGCAGCTGGTGGGGCCGATGGCGGCCATCGTCATCCAGGTGGACCATGGCAACGGCCTGCCCTACCTGGCGGAACTCACTCTCACCACCCCCTACCGCTACCAGGAATGCTGGATCAACGCCACCCACCGCCTCTACCTGCTCAAGGGAGGTGAGGCCTTTCCGCGGCTGATCGTGCTGGAGCCGCTGTTCGACGACTTCGAGGATGAGGTGACGCGCTGGAACGCGATGTATCCACTTTCGATCGACAAGCCCAATGCCCGCTACATCGGCGAGATCTTCCAGGTGTCCTCCTGCCACGACCTGCGCGCCATCCTCGAACCCCAGAACATCCGTTTCACCTATCCAGGAGAGACCGCCAACCCTTTCTATGCCTCGAAGCACCTCTGTTTCACCTTCCTCTCCGACTACACCTACAACCGGGTCGGCTATGTGGAGCGGCCCCTCAATGGACTGGCGGCGCTTGATCTCGGCGACCGGGTGCTGCTCGATGACGAGGCGCTTGAACCCCTCACCGATGCCGCCCGCCACCACCGGGAGCACGGGCTGGAGGGCAAGATCCTGGGCATCGACCACCTGGCCACCCGGGTGCTGGCGGGCGAGCGGGAGGATGCCATCCTCGAATATCTGACGATGGTTCCCTACTACTACTGGGGCTCCTACGACATCGCCGAGATGAACTCCTCCACCAATGTCACTCGCCATCCCTCAGTGGGCGACGACAAGTTGTCCCCGGCCCGCGTCTTCACGGCCAACAACACCCCCTCCTATCTCAATTCCCTGGCCAACTTGCCGATGCCCACCGAAGACTTCGTGCGCAATTTCGGGAGGCGCATGCATCACATCGCCTATGAGGTGGCCGATGGCGACAGCAACGGTGAAAAGAATGTGGATGTGGTGGTGCGCACCCTGCGCGAGCTGGGCATCCCCTTCCTCGCCGATATGGTGGGGGAATGCGGCGATCAGCCCAACCTGCGCCAGATCTTCTCGCGCAGTTCGCCCTACTCCCTGCTGATCACCGAGTATGTGGAGCGCTGCCTGGGCTACGACGGCTTTTTCACCCGCGAGAACGTGGCAGCCCTCACCGAGGCTGCGGGCCATGCGGAGCGCTACGAGCACGGCCACGTCTTCGACTGAGGCGCCCAACCGATGAGAATCTCCGTTAAGCTGGCGTCATCTTTCGTTACGCGGCGACATGGGTGAGCTGATTGAGGTTGCCGGTGCCACCCAGAATCCCCTGATGCTGCCGGCCTTCCTGGGCGTACTCGGCCTCGGTTGCTACGCCTTGCTCCAGTCCGCCGCCGGCAACAACGATGACGACGACTCTTCCCCCGGTGGTGGGCTGATGCAGCCCGTGGCCTGAGCCAGGCCCTTCAGCCTCCACTCTTCAGCCGCCGCTGCCCCCGGCCTGCGACTGTTTCCAGGCGGCCGGCATCAGCACCAGAAAGAGTAGCCACCAGGCGCCAATCACAAGCGCCGCTCCGGCGGTGATCCACCAGAGGTGCAGAACCAGCCAACTGGATCCGACGATGGCCAGCCCCGTGAGCAGGATGCTCCAGGGCTGACACCACCAGGGCTTGAGGTCCCAGATGGAGTCCGGCATGGCGCCCGGCCCGTCCAGATCAGGGTTTGGCAAGGGCCGCAGGCAGGTTGGCACTGCCGGGCTGGAAGGCCTTCTGCAGGGCGGCACTGGACTGCATTTGCTTGCGCAGGGTGGATTCGGCCACCCGGTACTGACTGTCGCGGTTGGTGCCGATGTCCTCAAGCTGGAGACGCTGCACCTCCTGTTCGGTCATCTTCACCGGCACGTCCGGGTTGATGCCGTGCTTGTGGATGTCCCGGTTGCGGGGGGTCAGGTACTTGGCGATGGTCACCGTCATGCCCGAGCCGTCGGACAGGCCGCGAACGGACTGCACCAGGCCCTTGCCGAAGGTCTTCTGGCCCACCAGCACGGCACGGTTGTTGTCCTGCAGGGCGCCGGAGAGGATCTCGCTGGCGCTCGCCGAACCCTCGTTGACCAGCACCACCATGGGCTTGGTGGTGAGGGCCTGGCCGGTGGCCCGCTTGACGTCCTGGATGCCGTCGCGGGTCTTGGTGGAGACGATGATGCCCTCGTTGATCCACTGGCGGGCGATCTCGACGCTCGCCACCAGCAGGCCGCCGGGATTGCTGCGCAGGTCGAGCACGTAGCCCTGCACCCCCTGGGCCTCCAGGTCACGCACCGCCGCCCGCATGTCCTTGGTGGCGGTGGCGCTGAACTGCTTCAGGCGGATGTAGCCGACCTTGGTGCCGTCGGGGGCGGTGTTGACCTGGTGGCTGACGGCGTGAATCTCGATCAACTCCCGGGTCAGGGGGGTGTCGAGGTTCTGGCCCTTGCGGCGCAGCACCAGATTGACCGTGGTGCCGGCCTTGCCACGGATCAGCTTGACCGCGTCCTCCGTGCTCATCCCCTTGGTGCTCTTGCCGTCGATCGAGACGATCACGTCCTTGGGCTGCACCCCGGCCCGCGAGGCCGGTGAACCTTCGATCGGCGAGATGACGACCAGCTCCTTGGTCTCCTTGTCGACACTCAGCTGGATGCCCACCCCGGAGAGCTCCCCGGAGGTGTCGATCTGCATTTCCTTGAATTCCCGCGGATCCAGGAAGCGGGTGTAGGGATCGTCAAGGGTGCCAAGCATGCCGCGGATGCCCTCATAGGCATCCTTCGGGGTGCTGTAGCTCTTGGAGAGCACGCTCCTGCGCAGCTTGCGCCACTGCTCAGGCGTGTACTTGCCCGTGGTGTCCAGGTAGTCGCGGAAGACGATCTGCCAGGCCTGGTCCATCACCTCCTTGGGGCTGTCGCTGATCGACACGGTCCCGGTGGGGGTCAGCACCATTTCCCGGGCCATCACCGCGGTGGCGGCACAGGCACCGAGACCAACCAGCACCACGACGGTGGCGCGAGCTCTGCCCATGGTGGGGATCCTCAAGGGGTCTGAAACGTGGATCCAACGTAGCGCCGCTGCCAGGGGTGGGCTCCACGTTCAGGGGTCGACCCAGCGACCGTCCTCCTTGATCAGCGCGATCAGGGCCTCCACGCCTTCCGCCTCCGGCACCCGCCGGATCTCCTCCCGCCCCCGGTAGAGGGAAATCGTGCCGGGGGTCTTGCCGACGTAGCCGTAGTCGGCGTCGGCCATTTCGCCGGGGCCGTTGACGATGCAGCCCATCACGGCGATGTCCAGGCCGGTGAGATGGGCGGTGGCGTTGCGCACGGTGTGCAGCACCTCCTCCAGGTTGAAGAGGGTGCGGCCGCAGCTGGGGCAGGCCACGTATTCCACCATCGTTTTCCTGAGCCCCAGGGCCTGCAGGATCGAGTAGCAGACGGGGATCTCCTTTTCCGGCGCCT
>CAZBMT010000223.1:0-4815 GCA_964492645.1 uncultured Cyanobium sp.
GCTAGAGGCGCTCCAGGGCCGCCAGGGCCTCCACGTGGCTGGTGTTGGGGAAGAAATCGACGGGCTGCACCCAGTTCAGTCGGTAGACCCCGGAGCCGCACAGCTGGGCCAGGTCGCGGGCCAGGGCCGCCGGATCGCAGCTCACGTAGGCGATCCGCTCCGGTCGCGCCGCCAGGATCGCCGCGGTGGCCACCGGGTTCAGGCCCTTGCGGGGCGGATCCAGTACCAGGGCCCGCACTCCCTGCAGGCGCTCCTCCAGCACCATGGGCACATCGGCCTGCTCGAAGCTGGCCCGTCCCTCCAGCCCGTTGGCGGAGGCATTCAGCCGGGCCAGGGCCACCGAGCCCGGGTGCAGTTCCAGGCCGCTGACCCGCCAGCCGGTGGCGGCCAGGGGCAGGCTGTAGGTGCCGATGCCGCAGTAGGCATCCAGCAGGGAGCCGCCGGCGCTGGCGGGGCCGAGGGCTTCGATCAGATCGGGCACCAGCCGTTCCGCCTGGCGGGTGTTGACCTGGAAGAAGGTGTCGGCGGCGATGCGGAAGTGCAGGCCGGCGAAGGTTTCGTTCAGCCACTCCCGGCCGCGGATCACCCGGGTCTCCTCGCCCATCAGGCGATTGGTGGGCAGCGGCTGGAGGTTGAGGCAGACGCCCACCAGCTCGGGCCAGCGTTCGCACCAGGCGTCGGCCAGGGCCTCGAGGCCGGGCAGGTCGTCATGGCTGCTGATCAGCGTGATGAGCAGCTCCCCGGTGGCCGCCCCCATCCGCAGCCCCAGGTGGCGCAGACCGGGACCCTCCACCGCCTCGGGGTCGTTGCCGTGGCGATCGATCGGCCAGTCGGTGGCTTCGATGTCGGCCTTCAGGGGGGCGATCAAAGCGTCGATGCGCGGGTCGAGCACCGGGCAGCGGGCCATGTTGACGATCCGGTGCGAGCCCCGGCGGTAGTAGCCGGCGCGCAGGCGGCCATCGGCCCGCCGCTCCAGCGGAATCAGGGCCCGGTTGCGGTAGCCGAGGGCCGGATCGGCCGCCAGCAGCGGCCGCACCGGGGCGCTCAGGCCGCCGATGCGTTGCAGGGTCTGCTCCAGGCTGCGCTGCTTCCAGGCTGCCTGGGCCCCGTCCGCCAGGGGCTGGAGACTGCAGCCGCCGCAGTTGTCGGCCAGGATGCAGGGGGGGCGGCGGCGGTCGGGCGAGGGCGTCAGCACCCGCAGCAGCTGGCCCACCAGATGGCGCCGCGCCACCGCCTGCAGCCGCACCTGCACGGTGTCGCCGGGGAGGGCGCCGCTGACGAACACCACCTGCCCGTCGTGGCGTCCCACCCCCTGCCCGTCATGGCCCAGGTCGGTGATCTCCAGCTCGAGCCTGTCGCCCACCGAGGCCATCTGCGGTCCGCAGCACTGCAGCGACCCTATCGGGGGTCGTGCGAAGGGGCGTTACACCTTGCGCCCGAAGCCCTGGCGGAGGCATCGGGCTCGATAGGATTCACCAGACTGTGGTCGCTGCTATGAGCGTCGTTCGCGATCTGATCCTCCAGGCCGATGATCAGCTCCGCTATCCCACCGGCGGCGAGCTGCGCACGATGGTGGAGTTCCTCAGCGGCGGGGCCCGCCGGCTGAGTGTCGTCAGGGTTCTGACCGACAACGAGAAGAAGATCATCGCCGAGGCGTCCAAGCAGCTGTTCCTGCGCAAGCCGGACTACGTGGCTCCCGGCGGCAACGCCTTCGGCCAGAAGCAGCGGGCCCAGTGCCTGCGGGACTACAGCTGGTACCTGCGCCTGGTCACCTACGGCGTTCTGGCTGGCAGCACCGAGCTGATCCAGCAGATCGGCGTGGTGGGGGCCCGCGAGATGTACAACAGCCTTGGGGTTCCCCTGCCCGGCATGGTCGAGGCGATGCGCACCCTCAAGGAGGCAGCCCTGGTGCTGCTGGGTGGGGAAGAAGCGGCCCTTGCCGGCCCCTACTTCGACTACCTCATCCAGGGACTCCAGACCTCCACCTGAATCCGCCCGTCCATCCCATCCTTGTCTCCTGGCTGGACTTCACAAGAGTCCAGAGCGAGACGGCCAATAGATTGCAAACTTGCTCAAGGTTCCGAGTCCGTCACTATCCCGACGGGCTTTTTGCTTCAGCGCCCGGATTCTGATCGGCGACCTGAAAGGTGGGCATTGAAGTCCATCGGAGCAGACGCTGGCGCAGCACCTGATATCTCAGATGGGACCCGCTCAGGGTCTATGGATGAGACCCGAGCGTGCCAGCCGCGACACCTCGGCCTTGCTTGGCGATGGTGGCCCCATGGAATGGCTCTGCCTGGTGTGGATCCCGTCGCGGCGGCCGGGGTCGGCTGACCTGTTGTCTGGTCGCCATGGAGTTCGCAGCGGCGGGGCGCGGCGGGTCCAGCCGATGCTCCACAGCTGTCTCGTCTAGGACCCGTTGCAAGTCCTGAGACGACTCCCATTCGCAAGTGATGAGACACGCCATCCGCTGGACGCGACCTGGAGCCCCCAGGTCCAGATGCTCTGGAGATGGATCGATCCAGTGGTCCTGGGACGGATCCCGAGGCCGATGAGCGCCTTGGGCATCGGTTTGAGCTGGCGTATCTGTGTCCGAGACAGATACGCAGCAAGACAGACTCCTGTGTTCAATTGGTCCCTGAGGCCCTGTCCAGACCCTGGACAGGGCGCTTGGCCACACTGATTGGTACTGGACAGGCAACGAGCACAGCCCTTGGGAAGCTTCAGTGGCTTGACGGGCCGACCTGCGGCCATCGCAAGTGAAATCGACGAAAAACCCTGTTCTTACCTGGAACCTCTGTGTCCAGCCACGAGACCAGGTGCGAGTCTCTTCTGAGATATCTGCGATCAGGCTCGATCGCTCCTGCTGGCCTGACGTCCGGCGTGTCTGGCGCAGGTCTTGCTGTGGGACCCATGGCGAGTCCCACATGTGACTATTCGTGCAGTCACGGCGCCAGTGGCCCTTGGCTCCTCGGAGTCAACGGTCGCTCGCGGCGCCCTGTCGGTAGAGCTCCTTGAGCAGCTGGTAGGCCTCGTTGAGTCGCCGCATCGCCTCCACCGATCCGCCGGCGTCGGGGTGGTGGCTCTGGGCAAGGTCCCGGTAGGCCTCGCGGATCTGGGCAAGGGTCAGACGCTGGCCGGGATCGGTGGGCAACTGCAGCAGCCGCAGGGCGCCGTGCAGGGTCATGGTGTGCTCCAGCGTCTGGAAGGACGTGCCGCGCCGCCGGCGGCGGAAACGATGCACGAAGCGCCGGATCAGGGTGGGGATCCGCAGGCTCAGGGTCGAACCGCTGAAGGGGTCTTCCAGCACACCCGCGGTCACCATCACCCGCTCGAACGTGGGCGGCCCATCGCTCCAGCCGGGAGCGAACTGCTGCATCACCTGGCAGGCCCCCGACCAGGTGAACGCCCGGCCATCGCTCTGGTCCGACTGGGGCCAGATGTCCTGGGCCAGCCAGAGCATGGCCGCCTCAAGCACGGCCTCGTTGGCCGGCGACCCATAGAGCATGCGCCAATGGTTGCCGGCCTCCTCCATCGCCTGCTGCACCACCTCCCCACCGAGGGGTGGCAGGGGGGCCAGGGGCAGGGGGGGGCCGGCTCTCTGGCGCGCCGTTGGCCGCAGACTGCGCTTGAGGACATCGGAGCGGCGCCGCACGAAGCCGGGCAGATCGATCCCCCCGCCAGCGGACTGGGGACGCGGGGCATGCGTCGCCGGCACTTCCCACTCGAATTCCGCCTGCAGGGTGTCCATCGCCCCCCGTCCCACAAGCACCAGGGCCGCCTGTTCCTCCAGATCCCGATCTTCCTCGTCATGGCGCTGGGCTGTGGTTCCCTCCGCCACCGCTCCAAGGCCCCCTTCGGCTTCGCCGGCGCCGAACAGATCATCGAGAAGACGCTCGAGCACATCCCCCCGGCTGCGGATGCCCCACTCCCGCCGCAGGTGATCCAGGTGGGCCACCAGCTCCCGGGTGAGGTCAAGGCTGATCCGCTGTCTGGGGTCGTTCGACTTCTCAGCCACGACAGCCCTCCATCGGTGCTGGGTTCGCTGGCATCGGGCGGCTGGTCAGGGTCCCTGCTGGTCTCGCAGGAACTGCTGCTGGGCCTCCACGGCCTCGCGGTAGCGGTCCACCAGCGATCCGCCGCCGCCGACGTAGCCGGAGCGGCTGCGCATCGGCGTGATCATCGGGGAAGGGGCCAGGACGCCTCGGTTGGCTGGGGGAAGCGGCGGTGGCGGTGTCAGCCAGCCAGGGGCCGGTGCCGGGCGGAGGATCTGGGACGGCGGCACCAGGGGACCGGTGCCCGCCCCGATCGGCGCCGGAGTGATCGTGGCAGCGGACGGCAGGACGGTGACCGCCGGAGGGGCGACGGGCGGCGCGGCCGGCCGGACCGTGGCGCCGGCCCGGGCCAGCTCCAGCTGCCGCTCCCGCTCCTGGACCATGGCGAGCTGGCTGGCGCTCACCACGCTCAGCAGGTGGCCAGGGGTGGCATCGGCCGGGTAGACCAGGCTGACCCGAACAGGGTTCACCACCCCTGGGGTGAGGTCGATCTGGCCCAGGGACAGGCTCTGCCCCGAGCGCAGGCCCACATGCACCTCCCTCAGGCCGGCGGGGGTCTGGATCTGGATCGATCCCCGGAAGGCCGTGAACGGCTGGCCACCGATCAGGGTGGGATGGCTCATCACCAGTTCATAGGGGCCGTTGCCCTTGAGGTTCAGGTCGACGTCGAAGCGCACCCCGTAGGTGCCGACGTTGTCGAGGGACGAATCGACCATGCGACTGGCCAGGGCGTTGACCTGAACGTCACGGGTGCCGAAGT
>CAZBMT010000224.1:0-4802 GCA_964492645.1 uncultured Cyanobium sp.
CCGCCAGGTAGCTGCCGCCGATGAACTCGATCAGCCCCCGGGGCCGGCCCGGGGGTTCCAGCCGCCAGAGCTCCCCCTGCTGTCGCCATGCCGTCATCGTCCGGTTCCCCTGTCCTGGATCGCGAGCGGGCTCAGGAGGCCTGGAGGCCGCGCAGGGCGTCGAGGGCCTCGCGCCGGTGGGCCGGTCCGTCCAGCAGGTTGTTGAACACGTGGCGGATCACCCCCGTCCCGTCGATGACGTAGGTGACCCGGCCGGGCAGCAGCCCCAGCACGCTGGGAACGCCGAAGGCCTTCCGCAGCCGGTTGCCCCCATCCACCAGCAGCGGATAGGGCAACCGGTGGCGGTTGGCGAAGCGCCGATGGCTGGCGGCATCGTCGCCGCTGACGCCCCACACCTCGGCCCCGAGCGCCTGCAGGTCGGCGTGGCTGTCGCGGAAGGCGCAGGCCTCCATGGTGCAGCCGGGGGTGTCGTCCTTGGGGTAGAAGAACAGCACCAGGGCCTTGCCCTCCAGCCGGTCGCTGCGGCGTTCGATGCCGTCCTGGTCGGGGAGGGCGATCAGGGGGGCGGAGTCGCCGGGGGCGAGGGCTGGGGCCACGGAGCGGGGTCTGGACAGAGTGTGGCAACCCTAGGCAGGTGGAATCGCTGAGGTCGGGCCAGGGACCTTGCCCGGGTTGCGACCATGGACCAGCGTGCGCGTGACGCCGATGCAGGAGCAACCCGGTCTCTGGCAGCAGAACGACCTGCTGGGCCTGGCCGCCCCGGATCCTTCGGCGGGCCCGGAGTCTGCGGCCGCCCCGGCGGCGGCACCGGCCCGCCAGGCCCCAGTCGAGCGGTCTCGACCGGTGCCCATCTCGCTTCCCGCCTGCAGCGGCCCTCCCCAACGGTCCCTTCCCCGGGGGCCCGAGACCCTGCTGATCCTCGACACCGAGACCACCGGCCTCTCCACCCTCCAGGGGCAGTGCATCGAAGTGGGGGCGATCCTGTTCCACGTGCCCCACAGGGCCGTGCTCACCCAGGTGTCTTTCCTGCTGCCCTGCCAGGCCAATGCCGCCGAGGCCATCAACGGCATTCCCGCAACCGTGACCCGGCTGGAGCAGCCCCGGCAGGAGGCCCTGGCCTGTTTCCTGGCCATGGCGGCAGCCTGTGACGCCCTGGTGGCCCACAACGCCGCCTTCGATCGCCAGTGGTTCGGGCTGGGGCCCCTGCCGTCCCTGGAGCGCCCCTGGATCTGCTCGATGGAGGACATCCGCTGGCCGGCCGAGCGCCAGCTGCGCAGTTCCCCCTCCGTCCGCGATCTGGCCCTGGCGTACGGGGTTCCGGTCTGGGCCGCCCACCGGGCCCTCACCGACTGCATCTACCTGGCCCAGGTGTTCGAGCGCTGCGACGATCTCGAGGCGCTGCTGCTGGCCGCCCTGGAACCCCGCAGCCTCTACCGGGCGGACCTGCCCTATGCCGAACGCCACAGGGCGAGGGAGGCCGGTTTCCGCTGGAACGAGGCCGTTCCGCGCGCCTGGAGCCGCCGGCTGAGCCGGCGCGAAGCGGAGGCACTGCCCTTCCCTGTGCAGCTGGTGGCGGACCCGATCGCCGCCGGGGAGCTGGCCCGCAGCGCCTGAGACCGTCGGCCGTTCGGTCTGGAATCTTTCGTTTTTGTTTCGATGCTTGAAGCAGAACCGGTGATCCCGGGCGCGACCGCCCAGCCTCCCCACCCTTGGGGTGTTCTTCGGCGTCGGAGCCATGGTCACCCGGCCGCCGATCGGCTCCGTGGATGGCGCCGACCCCGCCCAGCAGCGGGTGCGCCGCTGGCAGACGGCTCGCACCTGGGCCCGGCTGATCCGGGAGGCGGAAGCCCTCTGGAGGGTGGATGTGCGGGCCCTGCGCCGGCTGGCGTCGCAGGAACTGTTCCAGCTGGTGCAGGAGGTGCCACCCCGGCTGCGGCGGCGGGTCAACCTCTGGCTGGTGCGGTTCAACGTGCTCACCCGTCTGCGCTGAGTCCCGGCAAGCTCCGTGCAGGGCAGGAGAAGGGCAAAAAAAATCAGCTGACAGGATCAGCTGAGGGAAGGGAAAACGACCGTTGTTCGCGGGAGGCGAACGTTCGGCGGACCGGCTGAATCGGAGCGGCGGGATTTGAACCCACGACCCCCACTACCCCAAAGTGGTGCGCTACCAAGCTGCGCTACGCCCCGGCGAAACGAAGTTATCACAGCGTCCTGGGGCTTCCGTGCCGCCTGGAGAGCCGTCGCATCAGGCGATTCGTGAGTCGCTGCCGGGCCATGCCGGCGTAGCCACGGATGTGTTCGCGGCGTGCCAGCCGTCGCAGCTCCGCCAGCCCCATCGAGGCCAGCTGCAGCTCCGGCAGCCGCTGCCAGGCCATCGACGGCAGGGGCAGCTCCGAGCCTTCACGCCCCTCCGGGAAGCCCTTCAGGGCCCCACCGGCCATCCATTCGGGCACAAGCACGAACAGCACCGCCAGCAGGCCGTAAAGCTCGACCAGTCCCCTGGGCAGGGGATGCAGTTGGCGCTTCGGGGGATCCGGCTCCTGCCCCTCGGCGGAGTCTCTCACGGGAGGAACGTCGGCACCGGGGCGCCCGACGCCATGGCGCTGGGCCCCTGGCGCCACTGCAGGGGAGGCTCGCCGGAAGGGTTCAGGCGCACGGTCCAGAAGGCCAGGGCGAAACAGATCCCCACCGCGGCGATCAGGGCCACGATCACGACCCGATCGGAGAGGGGCTTCATACCTGTTCGCTGCGCACGCAGACCCGCTTGATGGGCAGCTGCTCGAGCGTGAGTTCATCGCCCCGCAGGATCACCCGCAGGGACTCGTTCTGGTAGCGCAGGCCCGGAGCGTCGGAGGCCTCCCGGAACAGGGTGGCGCGGGTGCGACCGGCGATCAGCGAGGCCTGGGAGGCGTTGCGCTCCAGCACCACCGAGAGGCGGTCACCGCAGAGAAAGCGTTCGCGGATGTCGTAGTTCTCCCACCACGGGGACTGCATCGCCAGCAGCGGCAGGAGTCCGAGCGCGAGCAGCGGGGGGGCGGCCATGGCGGAGGCGGTCAGGCGAGGGCGATCGGCGCATTGTCGCCGCGAAGGACGCAATGGGGGACGGCCCAGTCATAGCTTTCCCACACGCGGGCGGGAAGGAGGTAGCTGGCACCCGCGAAGTCGCCCAGGGGGACTCCCGTGGGCTGGGCCGAGCAGTAGGGGCGGCTGCCGGGCTTGGCCAGATATTGCTGGTGGTACGGCTCGGCGACGTGGAAGCGCTGGCCGCTGGCGATCTCCGTGGTGATCCTGCCCAGGCCGGCGGCATCGAGGGCGCCCTGGTAGGCCAGGCGGCTGGCTTCGGCCAGGGCGAGCAGGTCCGGGTCGTCGACGTAGATGGCCGAGCGGTACTGGCTGCCCCGGTCGTTGCCCTGGCGGTTGCCCTGGGTGGGGTCGTGGCACTCCCAGAACAGCTTGAGCAGGTCGGCGAAGGAGACCCGGGTGGTGTCCCAGACCACCCGCACCACCTCGGCGTGGCCGCTGCGGCCGCTGCACACCTGCTCGTAGGTGGGGGAGGCGAGCTGGCCGCCGGCGTATCCGACGGCGGTGGTGACCACCCCGGGGAGCCGCCAGAAGCCCTTCTCGGCCCCCCAGAAACAGCCGCAACCGAACTGGGCCTCCGCCTGACCTGCCGCCGGCGGAGCCGTCAGGGGGGTGCCGAGCACCGCATGCAGGAGGCTGCCGCCGGTTGGCTCGGTGTCGCTCGCCGGGCTGCTGAAGAGGCCGAACAAGGGGTTGCGTGTCGGGGAGACCAGCCTAGGCAGCGCCCCGCTGATCCTGCTGCGGCACCAGGGCGATGTGGTTCAGCAGGGTGGTGATGAAGGCGAACAGCAGGAAGGGCAGCGACAGCACCAGGATCAGCCCCACCCCCACCAGGGCGAACAGGGGCCGGCTCGCCCCCATCAGGGCCAGACCCGCCGCCAGGCTCACGAAGATCACCGCCATCCAGATCAGCACCTGACCGTAGATGTCTCCGAAGGTCAGGGTGCAGCGGACGTTGTAGGGCTGGTTGGGGAGCGAAGGTGTGGCGGCCATGGGGACGGCGTGGCAGGCGTTGGGAAACCACGGCCCTACCAGATAAGCCCAGCCGGCGCCCCGGATGGGGGCTGCTCAACAACTGTTTGAAACCGCCGCAGGCGGCCCCACGCCGCGACGACGCCGGCGACTCAGGCGGCCTGGAGCTGGCGGTCGGCCTCCTCCCGGTCCCAGAGCCGGCGGTAGGTCCCCTCCTGCTGCAGCAGGTCGTTGTGGTGGCCCTCCTGCACCAGGTGGCCCGCCTCCAGCACCAGGATGCGGTCGCAGGCCGCTGCCGCCGAGAGCTGGTGGCTGATCATCACCACCGTGCGCCGCTGCTCCTCGCGCACCGAGCGCAGGATGCCCGCGGCGGTGGTGTTGTCGACGCTGGCCAGGGCGTCGTCGAGCACCAGCAGGGGGGCGTCCACCAGCAGGGCCCGGCCCAGGGCGGTGCGCTGGCGCTGGCCGCCGCTCAGGGTGATGCCCCGCTCCCCCACCAGGGTGCGGTAGCCGTCCGGGAAGCCCTTGATGTCGCCCTGCAGGCGGGCCTGGCGGGCCGCCTCCTCGACCCGTTCCATGCCGGCTTCCGGGTCGCCGTAGCGCAGGTTGTCGGCCAGGCTGGCGGTGAACAGGTAGCCCTCCTGGGGCACCAGGGCCACCTGGCGGCGCAGGTCGCTGAGCCGCAGCCGCGTCACGTCGACGCCGTCGAGGAAGAGCTGGTCGGGCGGCACCTCCACCATCCGCCCCAGGGC
>CAZBMT010000225.1:0-4802 GCA_964492645.1 uncultured Cyanobium sp.
AGCGTGAAGACGCGCAACGGCTGGTGCAGGAACAGTGGTTCGACGGGACCGTCTTTCGCTTCCCGCTGGGGCGCAACCCCTGTGTCGAGATATTGACCGCGCGCTGGCGCAACGCGCGGGCCCAGTTCGGCACCGAGCCGGCGACGGCGGGCCGATCCCCCCGGCGGCCGCTGCAGGCGGGCAACGCCACCTCCCTGGCCCAGTACATCCAGTGGGCCTCCACGGCGGTGGTGGGGGCCGCCTCGATGCCGGCCAGCCGGGTGAGCGAGACGCCCCTGGAGCCTGCGGCGGGCAACATCCCCCTGCCGGATCTGCCCCCCACCGTGCTCGATCCCACCGACGACGTCGGTCCCGTGGTGTGGTGAACCGCTGGGTGGCGCCGATCGGTGCCAGTCGGACCGGGGCCGCCCACCGCCGCGCCGGCCTCCCCTGCCAGGACGCCGTGCTCTGCTGCGAGCTGCACGCCCTCGGGGGGCAGCCGGTGATGCTGATGGCGGTGGCCGACGGCCATGGCGGCCGCCGCTACCGGCGCAGCGAGGTGGGCAGTCGCCTGGCCTGTCAGACGGCCCTGGCCGCTGTGCAGGCTGCCCTGGCCGCCCGGCCCCTGGACGGCGGGGAGGAGGACTGGAGCCGCTGGCTGGAGCGGGACCTGCCCCAGGCGATCCAGCAGGGCTGGCTGGCGGCGGTGGCGGCCCACTGGCAGAGGGATCCTGGGGAGGGCGACTTCGAGACCCTGCTCTACGGCAGCACCCTGGGCCTGGTGGTGATGACCCCCCGCTGGTGGGGCCACACCGGGCTGGGGGACTGGGATCTGGTGCAAGTGGAGGCGGACGGCCGGGCCCGGCTGCTGCAGGAGGAGGACGAGCCCGCCGCCCTCGGCGAGGCCACCTGCAGCCTCTGCCAGCCCCGGGCCGCCGCCCTGTTCGCCCGCCGGGCGGGCCTGCATCGGCTCGATGGCGGGCCCGGCGACTTCGCCCTGGTGCTCTGCACCGACGGCATCCGCAAGTCCTGTGCCACCGACGGCGACTTCCTCACCCTGGCGGCCTGGCTGGCCCGCGGCGACGGCGAGGCGGATCCCGAGGCGGCCGGCACCCTGTCGGCGGCGCTGGACCGGATCAGCCGTGAGGGCAGCGGCGACGACGTGACCGTGGCGGTTGGTCGTGTCTGGGGTCCGCAGGGAGGACCGCCCCCGCCGGCGCCTGTCGCCGTGGACCTGCCGGCTTCCCCGGCGGCATCAGGCCCGCCGGCCCCCGTCCGGACGCCCCGGACGCCCCCTACCCGGCGGCGACGGCCGGCGATCGGCCGGGCGCTGGTGCTCGGCCTCGCCCTGGCCGGCGCCGGGGGGAGCTTGCTGGCCTGGAACTGGCCCCGCATCCCGACAGCCCTGCCGGCGGCGTCCGGCTCGCCGGGGCTGCGGGCCGCCCGCCTGGAGGTGGAGCGGCTCTGCGGCCAGCCGGACGCCATTACCCTGGAGCTGCGCCGCCGCCGCGAGCTGTTCGTCGCCCTGCGCCTGGGTCAGCAGGATCCGGGCCAGCTGAAGGCCGCGGCCGCCGCCGACCCCCTCGCCGCCCTGATCGCCGCCGATCTGCCGGCGGTGGCTTTCCGCGGCGCGAAACTCCCGGCGGCCCAACCGGCTGCTGCCAGTCCTGCTTCCGCCAGACCCCGCCGCCCCCTGCGGGCGCTGGGTGCCTGCCCCGCCCTGCTGGAGGCTCTCGACCGGCAGTGGGCCGCCACCCTGGCCGCCCCCACCCCCTGAACCCATGGTCCTGCGTCTGCTGCTCGACTGCGCCGATCCCCTGGAGTGGGAGCGCTGGCTGCCCAGCGGCCTGTTCCAGGGCATCACCACCAACCCGACTCTGCTGCGGCGGGCCGGCCAGCCCTGCAACCTCGACCACCTGGCGCAGCTGAGCGCGCGGGCCGCGGACCTCGGCTGCCGGGAGATCCATCTGCAGACCTGGGGCGGCGATGCCGGGCAGATGCTGGCCAACGGTCGGGCCCTCGCCGCCCTCGATCGCCAGCGGGTGTACGTGAAGGTGCCGATCACCCGCCAGGGGGCGTCGGTGGCGCGCGACCTGATCGCCGAGGGCGTGCCGGTCACCTTCACAGCCTGCTACGAGGTGGCCCAGGTACTGGTGGCCGCCGCCCTCGGCGCCGATGGGATCGCCGCCTACCTGGGGCGGATCAGCGATCTGGGCCGGGATGGCCAGGGCGAGCTGATCGCCATGCAGCGGGCCCTGGAGGGGGTGGGATCCGGCACGCGGCTGCTGGTGGCCAGCCTGCGCCAGCCACAGGATCTGGCCCGGCTGGCCGCCGCCGGCCTCGCCCACCACACGATCAGTCCGGCGATCGCGGCCGCCCTCTTCGGCAGCCCGGACACGGCCGCGGCCGCCGAGGGCTTCGAGCGTGACGCGGCCGGGACCTGAGGCCCCCCAGATCAGGCGGTCCCGCAGAAGGTGACGTCGGGGAACTTGAGCTTGGCTTCCTCGAGGGACTTGCCGCGCCCTTCCTCCTGCCAGTAGTTGATGACCTCGGTGGCCTTGTTGAGGATCTCGACCCGCTCGTTGTCGGTGATCCAGCTCTTGGCTTCCAGCTCGCCCTTGAGGGTTTCCCAGGCGTCTTCCCGGGGCCAGAAGAAGTAGGCGGTCAGGGGGCTGGGCCCACCGCCGACGATCTGATCCACCGCCAGGGCGACGTTGTCGGGCAGCCAGAGGATCTTCACCAGGAAGCGGCCCTCGTCGGCCTTGGGGGTGTAACCCGAAGGGACCCCGTCTTCGTCGATGGTGGCGGTGGCCAGGGCGGCGCTGCCGCCGCGCAGCACCGGACGCCCTTCGGTGGTGTCGGCTGCGATGGCCGCCGGGATGGCGCTCAGGGCAGCGGCCTCGGCACTCTCAGGGGCTGTCACGGTGTCGGCGCTCAAGGAGAAACGGCAATTGCCTAACCTACCAGCCGATTCGCAGCAACCCCACTGGCCGCCTCCGCCGCCCCCCGCGCCGTCCTCCTCTTCGACATCGACGGCGTGATCAGGGATGTGGCGGGCAGCTACCGGCGCGCCATCGTCGAGACCGTGCGCCATTTCAGCGGCTGGGCCCCGGAGGGCGCCGCGATCGACGCCCTCAAGGGGGAGGGCCGCTGGAACAATGACTGGCAGGCCTCGATGGAGCTGCTGCGCCGCCGCGGCACCGACCCCCTGCCCCCCTGGGATCGCCTGGTGGCGGTGTTCAGCGACCACTATTTCGGCGGCGATCCGGAGGGGGACCCCGCCCTCTGGCGCGGCTTCATCGGCAGCGAGCCCCTGCTGGTGGACGCCCCTTTCTTCGCCGCCCTCAGCGGCCAGGGGATCGCCTGGGGCTTCGTCAGCGGCGCCGAGCCCCCCTCCGCCCGCTTCGTGCTGGAGCAGCGGCTGCAGCTGGTGGCGCCGCCCCTGGTCGCCATGGGCCAGGCCCCCGACAAACCCGACCCCACCGGTCTGCTGGCCCTGGCGGCCACCCTGGCCCGCGTGCCCCTGGGGGCCGGGGCCCCGCCCGTGGCCTACCTGGGCGACACCGTGGCCGACGTGGAGACCGTGCGCCGGGCCCGCTCCGAGGTGCCCGACCAGCGCTTCGAGGCCCTGGCCGTGGCGCCGCCCCACCTGCAGCAGCCCGGCCGGGAGGCCGAACGGCGGCGCTACGAGGACCAGCTGAGCCAGGCCGGGGCCGACCGCCTCCTGGAGTCCACCCGCCAGGTGCTGGAGCTGTTCAGCGCTCCATCGCCGCCGGCGCCTTGAGGGCGGCGGCCGTGAGCACCTCGTGGCCGTGGTCGGTCACCGCCACGTCGTCCTCGATGCGGATGCCGATGCCCTTCCAGCGCTCCTCGATGGCGGGCTGGCCCTCCGGCACCGCCAGCCGGTCGCTGACGTAGAGGCCGGGCTCCACGGTGAGCACCATGCCCGGCTCGAGGGCCACGTGGTGCTCGCCCAGCCGGTAGGCACCCACGTCGTGGACGTCGAGCCCCAGCCAGTGGCCGGTGCGGTGCATGTAGAGATGGCGGTAGGCCCCCTGCTCGATCAGCCCGTCCACCGCGCCGCTGAGCAGGCCCAGCTCCACCAGCCCCTCCACCAGCACCCGCACGGCGGTGTCGTGGACCCCTTCGGCGGTCTGGCCAGGCGCCACCGCCGCCACCGCTGCCTCCTGGGCGGCCAGCACCAGCTCGTAGAGGGCCCGCTGCTCGCCGCTGAAGCGCCCGTTGACGGGGAAGGTGCGGGTGATGTCGCCGTTGTAGTAATCGCTGAGGCTGCAGCCGGCGTCGATCAGCAGCAGGTCGCCGTCCCGCAGCCGGTCGGCGTTGGCGGTGTAGTGCAGGACGCAGGCGTTGTCGCCCCCGGCCACGATGGATCCATAGGCAGGCCCGCGCGCTCCCTGCTCAAGGAAGTGCTGCTCGATCACGGCCTGCACCTGCCGTTCGCTCAGGCCGGGCCGCGCCACCTGGCGGGCCAGTTCGTGGGCTTCGGCGGAGATGCGGGCGGCCTCCCGCAGGCGGGCCAGTTCCTCCGGTTCCTTGCGCAGCCGCAGCTCGTGCAGCAGCGGGCAGGGGGCCACCAGCCCCAGGGCGGCCTTGCCGCTGCGGGGGGCCCGATCCAGCTGGCGCCCCCAGGCGGCCAGCACCAGGGGCTCCACCTGGGGATGGCGCCCCACCCGGAAGGCGATCCCCTCGGCTCCCTCGAGATACTCCGGCAGCCGTTCGGCCAGTTCGCCGCGGGGATGGGCCACATCGGCACCGAACTGGCTGACGGCCCCCTCGCAGCCCCAGCGGAAGCCGTTCCACAC
>CAZBMT010000226.1:0-4798 GCA_964492645.1 uncultured Cyanobium sp.
AGAGCAGCAGCCGGCCACCGGCCCCCTCCGGCGGAAACAGCCAGGTGGCGTGCAGCAGGCTCATGGCCGCAGGGCCGGCAGGAGCCGCTGGGCCGCCTGCAGCAGCAGGGCGCTGCCGATCAGGGGAAGCCAGAGCGGCAACCAGCCGCGCAGCAGTTCGAGGATCGCGCCCAGCGTCCCGCGGGCCAGGGGCTGGTTCAGGAGGGCCTGGATCTCCGGGACCGGCAGGGCCAGGGGGGTGACCGCCACGGGCCCCCCGAGGCTGCGGATGCCGCAGACCGCCCCCACCAGGCCGGCGGCCAGGTGGTCGTCATCCGGATCGACGCGCTGCAGGTGGAAGGCCAGCAGGCCGTAGAAGAAGCCGCAGCCCCCCGACCGCAGCCCGCTCTCCAGGCCGGCCGGCAGGCCGATCAGGGCGGCGGCGAACCCGCCCAGCAGCGCCCAGGAGAGGGACTGCAGCCGCAGAAGGGCACGGGAATCGTCAGACGCCTGGGTCAACGGCAAGGCCATGGCGATGGCCCGATCATGCCTGGCCACCGGCAGGCTTACATTATTCGGTGCCGCTGACCAGTGCAGCAGTGGCGCCGGCCAGTGCTGCACTGGTCAGTCGGCCCAACGCATCTCCTGCGGCTCTTCCACCCAAAGCCTCACCAGAACGCCCTCCCGACCTGCCGCCCGGCTCCGGTCGCTGTTGCCGTCACGGCTTTCCGATGACTCCCTGATTCCAGTCACGCTGCCCGGCGGCCGGGCAGGGAACGGATCCCCACCAAGGTTGGCCACCCCTTGAGCGCCGCCCATCCGCCACCGCACGCCTCCGACGCCCACCAGGCCAGGCGGCCACCCCGCCGGCCCTGCTGCGGCAGATCCTCTCCAGCGCCAGGGATCTCACCCTCCGCGATGCCGGCAGCCCCTACCTGGTGGAGGAGGTGAAGGGGGAGAAGCTTCCCTGCTTCACCGCCTTCCAGAACAGCTCCCTGGCCGCCGGCGACACCGGCATCGATTCCAGCCTGCTGGATGTGCGCTTCCCGATCACCCCCGAGCGGCTGGTGGGTTGGACGGCCCTGCACGGTGTGGTGCTCAACCAGCCCGATGTCTATGCGATTCCCGCCGACCGACCCCACCGCTTCGACGCCGAACTGGATCGCCGCATGCGCTGCCGGGCGGTCTCGATGCTGGTGGTGCCGCTGCGCACCCAGGCCCTGGGGGGCAGCGGCGGCTGATCGATTCGATGATCGCCCTGCTGGCCGGAGCGATCGATGCCCGCAGTTCCCACAACGGCCGCCACTGTTCCCGGGTGCCGGAGCTGGCGCTGCTGATGGCGGAAGCGGCGGAGGCCACCGAGGAGGGGCCGCTGGCCCCCTTCCGCTTCCAGGGGGAGGCGGAGCGCCGGGAGTTCCGCACGGCGGCCTGGCTGCACGACTGCGGCAGGATCGTCACCCCCGAGGCGGTGGTGGAGAAGGCCACCAAGCTGGACGCCCCCGCCAACAGGCTGCACGGGATCCGCACCCGCTTCGAGGCCCTGCTCGCGGGCGGTGATCCGGACGCCCTGGAGCAGGAGTACGCCCGGCTGCAACTGGGCACGGAAGGCACCGATCCGCAGGATCTCGCCCAGCTCCGGCGGCTGGCGGAGCGCACCTGGTGGCGCCACTTCGACGACCATATCGGCCTGGGCTGGGAGGAGCAGACCCGGCACAGCGGGCCGCCGCCGCCCCCACCACCACCGCATCCCGCGGCCGCCCGAGCAGGTGCTGGAGCTGCTCCACAACCGAGGCGAGCTCTACACCCTCTCCGTGGCCAGGGGCACCCTCACCCCCGAGGAGATCCACAGGATCCGCTCGCACATGATCCACACGATCGTGATGCTGGAGAGCCTGACCTTTCTCCCCTGCCTGGCCCGCGTCATCGAGATCGCGGGGGGGGGGCACCACGAAACCCTCGACGGCCGCGGAGACCCGCGGGGCCTGGGGGCGGAGCAACGGTCCACCCCGGCCCGGATCCTGGCGATCGCAGACACCTTCGAGGCCCTGACCGCCGCCGAGCGGCCCTGCGAGCGGGGCATGGCCCTCCCGTTCGCGCTGTTCCTGGGATCCGGGGTCTACATCACCTGCGCGGAGCGCTTCATGGCCGCCGACCAGATCGATCCGGTGGATCTGGAAGCTCTGTTGCCACCTCGGCCCCACATGTTCTGAGCCCTGCAGGCCATGAATTCCCCTGCTGCTGGCATGGTGGGTAACGGGGCCAGGGAGCCCACCTACTTTCTGGTATCTTTCGCTACCTAATGCCTGAGCATCTTCGGCTCGACGGCCTGCTGCCCCAGCAGGGTGCTGATCGCCATCCCAACGTCATCCAGGAGCTGCTCGGTGAGCTGTATGACTCCTTCTCCGGGGTCCGGGAGGGTCGGGTGGCTGACTACATTCCCGAGCTGGCGAAGGCCTGCCCCAATGATTTCGGCATCGTCATCGCGACGTCGGGGGGCCGGATCTATGAGATCGGTGACACCAGGAAGGAGTTCACAATCCAGTCGATCTCCAAGCCCTTCATCTACGCCCTTGCCCTGAAGACGCTGTCGTTCGACTTGATGGCCAGCAAAATCGATGTGGAGCCTTCAGGGGAGGCCTTCAATGCCATCAGCCTGGACCCAGAATCGGGCAAGCCACGCAATCCGATGATCAATGCTGGGGCGATCGCTGCCTCTGCCCAGATCTGTGATGCCGATCCCGGCGGAGCCATCGATCTGCTCCTTGACTACTTCAGCGAGTTGGCCGGCCGACGCCTGAGCGTCAATGAGTCCGTCTACCGCTCCGAAAAGGAGACGGGCCATCGCAACCGCGCCATCGCCCACCTGCTGCGCAACTTCAACATCATCGAGTCGGATCCGGAGCCGGCGCTTGATCTCTACTTCCGCCAGTGCGCGATCTCGGTCACCTGCCGCGACCTGGCCGTGATGGCCTCCACCCTGGCCTGCCAGGGCCGCAATCCCTTCACCGGCGGCCAGCCCCTCTCCAGCGACATCACCGTGCGGGTCCTGGCTCTGATGGGCACCTGCGGCATGTATGACTTCGCCGGCCAGTGGCTCCATGACGTCGGCATCCCCGCCAAGAGTGGGGTGGCCGGCGGGGTCATGGCGGTGATCCCGGGGCGGCTCGGGATCGCCACCTATTCACCGCCCCTCGACGGCTTCGGCAACAGCGTCCGGGGGGTGGCAGTCTGCCGCCAGTTGTCGGTGGGGGTGGGGCTGAGCCTGTTCAACCAGTACTACCAGGTCGATGCCACCATCCGCCGCTCCTACCAGGGCTCCCAGCGGGCATCGCGCCGCTGGCGCAGCGAACGGGATCTGGAGGTCCTGGCGCCCCACCGGGATGAGGTGCGCATCATCCACGTGCAGGGGGTGCTCGATTTCGGCGGCATCGAGCAACTGGCCGCCGAGCTGGTGCGGCTCAGCGATGACGTACGCATCCTGATCCTCGATCTGGCCCACGTCACCGAGTGTCCGATGGAGTCCTCGGGGCTGCTGGACCGCCAGCTCTGCGCCCTGGAGGATCGGGGGGTGGAGATTCTGCTGTCGCGGGCCGGCCGGCTGCCTCTGGTGTCCAGGTCCGGCTGGAACATCACCGAACGGATCGATGCCTACGAGCGCCTGGATTCGGCCCTTGAGGCTGCGGAGGAGCTGCTGCTCGGCTGGTACGCTCCCACAGCCGATGCGGACAACGACGCCGAAGACGACCTGTCGGACCAGGCCGTCCTGGCCGCCCTGGGGGAGGAGCATCGCCGGATCCTGGCGGATCGCCTGGTCAGGCGATCGTTCATGGCGGGGGATTTCGTGCTCCGCCGGGGGGATCCCGGCGACGAGCTCTTCCTGGTGCGATCCGGTTCCTACGACATCGCCCTCGACATCAGGACCGGCGACGGACTCAGCCATTCCACCCGTCTGGCCACCTTCGGCCCGGGCCTCTGCTTCGGCGAGATCGGCTTCGTGGCCCAGACGCCGCGCACCGCCGACATCATCGCCACCCGCCCCGGCGAGTGCTGGGTGCTGCACCGCGACGCCTTCGAGGAGCTCAGCGCCAGCCATCCCGACGTGGTGATCGCCCTGCTCAAGGCGCTCACCTGTGACATCGGCGCCAAGCTCAGCCAGACGAGCGTCCAGCTGACGCTGATGGAGCACTACTGAGGCCGCCGGACCGACCCCGGGCCCCCGCGCTGGGCGATCATGCCTGTCCCAGGACCTCTCCCTGCGTTGTCGTGATGGCTGCCGATCCCACCCGCCCCAGGCCCCGCAGCGGAGCCGAGATCCGGGAGGCCTTTCTGGCGTTCTACGAACGGCAGGGGCACCGGCGGATGGCCAGCGCCTCCCTGGTGCCCGACGACCCCACGGTGCTGCTGACCATCGCCGGCATGCTGCCGTTCAAGCCCGTGTTCCTCGGCCAGGCCCCGCCGCCGGCGCCCCGGGCCACCAGCAGCCAGAAGTGCATCCGCACCAACGACATCGAGAACGTGGGCCGCACCGCCCGGCACCACACCTTCTTCGAGATGCTGGGGAACTTCTCCTTCGGCGATTACTTCAAGGAGGAGGCGATCGCCTGGGCCTGGGAGCTCACCACCGAGGTGTTCGGCCTCGATCCGGCCCATCTGGTGGTCAGCGTCTTCCGGGAGGATGACGAGGCGGCCGCCATCTGGCGTGACGCCGTGGGAGTGGATCCGAGGCGGATCATCCGCATGGACGAGGCCGACAACTTCTGGGCCTCCGGCCCCACCGGCCCCTGCGGCCCCTGCTCGGAGATCTACTACGACTTCCACC
>CAZBMT010000227.1:0-4787 GCA_964492645.1 uncultured Cyanobium sp.
CCCACCCGCACCGTGATCACCCTGTTCCCCCAGCGCCTGGCCCCCGCCCTGCAGGAGTGGTGGTACAGCAAGCTGCCCGCGTCGCTGGAGGCGGGCAACCTGGTCCCGCCACCGCCCGCCCCCTGAATCGGCCCGGCGCCGGAGACCGCCGGTCCCGTCCGGCCACAAAAAAACCGGCCGGCCCAGGGCCGGCCGGCAGCGGTGAGCGGGCGATCAGAAGTAGATCTTGCCGCCACCCCACTGGACGCCCTGGACCTTGGGGGCCACCAGGATGTAGCCGGCGATCAGTCGCAGATCCTCGTCGTCCAGGTCGCGCATCTTCACGAAGACATCGCTGCTGCGCAGGCTGGGATGGACGTCGGCGATGCTGTATTCCCCGTCGTAGGAGGTGGGGTCCTTCATGTAGTCGACCAGGGCCTCCACCGAATCCCGGGCCGGTGTGGCCAGGGCGAGGGTCTCGGGGTCGAGGCCCACGTTCTGGTTGGTCTTGGTGATCCCACCGGCATGGCAGGTGCCGCAGCTTTCGTTGAAGAGCTTGCGGCCGGTCTTGATTTCCTTCTCGCTGAAGGTCACCAGGGTGCCGTCGGGGGAGACCGGCACGGTGAGGTCCTCGGCGCTCCACTGGGCCGCAGCCGCGGGGCCCGCGAAACAGACCAGCAGGGCCAGGGGGAGAATCAGCAGCGCCCGGACCACGGCACGGAAAGCGGCGTGAAGGGGAGCGGGGCGACGGACGGCTGACAGCGGGGCGGCTGAGCGAAGGAGGGAGGCCATGGGAGAAGCCGGCGGAATGGCGGTCGGACCGCAACTGAGACCTTGTATCACGGGCGACGGGTCCCCCGGAGCGGAATCACGCGAACTGTTGCAGGGTCAGCCCCCCGTCCCCACCGGCAGGCTGAGGAAGTCCTTCGCCACCACTGTCTCGGGAAAGATGGCCCGGGCCTCGGCCACCAGATCGTCGGGGGTCATGGGATTCCCTGCCACGTAGCGGGGGCTCAGGTGGGTGAGCACCAGCTGCTTCACCCCCGCCTCCAGGGCGGTCTGGGCGGCCATCGTGCTGGTGGAGTGCTGGCGGGCGATGGCCAGCTCCGCCTCGCCGTGGGAGAAGGTGGACTCGTGGATCAGCAGGTCGGCGCCGCGGGCCAGGGCCACAGCCGCCTCGCTGAACACGGTGTCGGTGCAGTAGACGACGCTGCAGCCGGGCCGGGGTGGCCCGCACAGGGCCTCGCCGCGGATCACCCGGCCGTCATCGAGGGTGACGCTGCGGCCGGCCTTGAGCTCGGCGTAGACCGGCCCGGGGGGAATGCCCAGGGCCCTGGCACGCTCCACATCGAAGCGGCCGGGCCGCGGCTTCTGATCCACCCGGTAGGCGTAGGCCGGCACCCGGTGGGTGAGCGCCGTGCAGCGCACCGTGAGGTCGTCGTCGTCGAGCACCAGGCTGCCGCGGGTGGCGGCCTCCTTCACCCGGTGGGTGCGCAGGGGATAGCCGATGCGGGTGGAGGAGGTGCGCATCACCCCCTCCAGGTAATCGCGCAGCGGGTCCGGTCCGTAGAGATCGATGCCGGGGCAGGTGCCCGCCAGCCCCAGGCTGGCCAGCAGCCCCGGCAGACCGAAGACGTGGTCGCCGTGCATGTGGGTGACGAAGACCCGCCGCAACTGGGACACCCGCAGGTCGCTGCGCAGGAACTGGTGCTGGGTTCCCTCGCCGCAGTCGAACAGCCACAGCTCGGCCCGCTGCGGGAGGCGCAGGGCGACGGCGGAGACATTGCGGGCGCGGGTGGGAACGCCGGAGCTGGTTCCCAGGAAAGTGACCTGCACACCCTGGCTGCCACAGAGAGCATGCTGCCACGGCGCCGGACGGTGCTCTGGCTGGCGCCATGGCGCCGGACCGATGACCCGTTCACAATGGTCCGTTGTCGCTCGCGCACCCCCGTGTCCCTCCTCCGTTTCGGATGGCGCGCCGGCCTCGGGCTGGCCCTGCTTCCCGCCGCCGTCGCGGCGCCGGTGCCCACGCAGGCCAGGACGCCGGCTCCCGTGGTGCGGGTGCTGCTGCGGGAAGCCCCCAGCCTGGAGCTGGAGGCCGGCAGCGCCGTCCTGCGGCTCGGCGACGCCACCGGCCGCACCCTGGCGGAGCTCGCCCCGGGAGCACGGCTCCAGCTGGTGCGCAGCGGTCCGACCCTGGAGGCCCGGCTGGAGAGCCCGACCGGCCCTCCCCGCCGGGTGACGCTGCCATCGGGCCAGGCCTGGATCGATCCCGCCCCGGCACGGGCCGAGGGCGGCGAGGCCGTCCTGACCCTGCAGCAGCGCCGCTACCGCGGCCGGCTGCTGGTGCGCAGCGAAGGCGATCGGCTGCAGGCGATCAACCTGATCGATGTCGAGAGCTACCTGCCCAGCGTGGTGGGCAGCGAGATGCCAGCCAGCTGGCCGTTGGCGGCCCTGCGGGCCCAGGCGGTGGCAGCCCGCACCTACGCCCTGCGCCAGCTCCGGCCGGCGGCGCCCTTCGACCTCAAGGCCACCGTGGCCAGCCAGGTCTACAAGGGGGTGGAGGCCGAAACCGACTCCACCCGCGAAGCGGTGCGCAGCACCCGCTCCCAGGTGCTGGTGCACGGGTCCTCCCTGATCAATGCGGTCTTCCACAGCAGCAGTGGCGGCCTCACCGAAAACAGCGGCGAGATCTGGCGCGAGCAGTTGCCGTACCTGGTGAGCGTGCCCGATTTCGACCAGGCCAGCCCGGTTCATCTCTGGCAGCTGCGCATCGAGCCCGACAAGCTGGGTCGGGCCTTCCGGGAGATCGACGGGGCCTTCCGCATCGAGGTGCTCTCCACCACCAGCTCCGGGCGTATCCGCCAGGCCCGGGTGACGGGCCCCGGGGGCTCGCTGCTCCTCTCCGGCGCCGAGCTGCGCCAGCGGCTGGGCCTGCGCAGCACCCTGGTCCGCTTCGACTTCGCGGCGACGCCCCAGGCCGCCCCCTTCCCGCCCCCCCTGCCCTCCCTGGAGGAGGTCTTCACCCCCGAGGGGATCCGCTCCCTGGCCTCGGGGCTGGTGCAGGGAGTCCCCTGGCGGGCCCCCCGGCCGCCGGCCGCGCCCACCCTGCTCGTGAGCGGCCGCGGCTACGGCCACGGGGTGGGCATGAGCCAGTGGGGCGCCTACGCCCTGGCCCTGCGTGGCGAGGACTACCGGGAGATCCTCAAGCACTACTACCGCGGGGCCAGGATCCAGCCCTATTCCTCCCTTTGAGGCCCTGCGCCACCGGCGCGCCGGCCATCGCGCCGGTCGTGCTGGCCGATGCGGCGGCGGTGGCCGAGCGGGTGGCGGCCCTGCTGCTGGCCGATCGTCTGCGGCCCGACCGGCCCCTGGGCCTGGCCACCGGACGCACCATGGAGCCTGTCTACGCCGCCCTGGCCAGGCGGCTGCGCCGCCTGGAGCCCGCCCTGGCGGCGCAGGTGCGCCAGGGCTGGAGCAGCTTCAACCTCGACGAGTACGTGGGGCTGGGGCCCCAGGATCCCGCCTCCTTCGCCGCCACCATGGCCCGCCAGCTGGTGGAGCCCCTCGGCCTGGACCCCGGGCGGGTGCGGCTGCCCGAAGGCCGCGCCTCCGATCCCGATGACGAAGCGCAGCGCTATGGCGCCGCCGTGGCCGCCGCCGGCGGCATCGGCCTGCAGCTTCTGGGCCTTGGCCTCAATGGCCACGTGGGCTTCAACGAGCCCCCCGCGGGGGCGGCGGTGGCCTGCCGCTGCGTGGCCCTCAGCGAGCCCACCCGCCGCCAGAACGCCGCCGCCTTCGGGGGCGATCCCGGCGCCGTCCCCCGGCGGGCCATCACCCTGGGGATGGCCGAGATCCTGGCGGCCCGCCGGGTGCTGCTGGTGGTGACCGGCGGCGTGAAGGCGGCGATCCTGCGCCGCGCCCTGACGGAGCCCCCCACGCCGGAGCTGCCCGCCAGCTGGCTGCAGCACCATCCCGCCCTGATGGTGATCGCCGACGTCGCCGCCATGGGCTGAAATGCTGGCCGGTGATGGCCTCAGCCAGGCAGGGCCGCCTCCATCAGAGACTCATCCGCCTCGAGATTGCTGGTGACGCTGCGCACGTCATCGAGATCCTCTAGCGCATCCAGCATGCGCAGGCAGGCGGCCAGAACCGCGGCGTCCTCGAGGCGACAGGGCAGCGAGGCGATCCAGCGGTGCTCCCAGCCGGCCAGCGGCAGCCCCAGGTCCCGGAGGCCGTCCTGGAGCGCTTCGAGGTCGGCATAGGCGCCGAACACATCGACGCCCTCGGCATCGATCGCGTAGCCCGCCGCCGCCGGCCCCCCCCGCTCCTCGAGGGCCAGCAGGTCCTCCAGCAGGCGCTCCTCGTCGGCGCCGGGCAGGGCCAGCCGCACCACGGAGCGCTGCTCGAACAGGTAGCTGACGCAGCCGGTCTCACCGAGGTTGCCGCCGTGCTTGCCGAAGGCCAGCCGCAGGTCGGCCGCGGTGCGGTTGCGGTTGTCGGTGAGGGCCTCGATCAGCACGGCCACGCCCCCAGGCCCATAGCCCTCGTAGCGCACCGCCTCGAAGAGGTCGGCCCCGCCACCCCCCTGGCCGCTGCCCTTGGCCACGGCCCGTTCGATGTTGGCGTTGGGGAGCCCGGCCACCTTGGCCTTCTCGATGGCGGTGCGCAGCTGGAAGTTGCCGGCCGGGTCCGCACCGCCGCGGGCCGCCACGGTGATCTCCCGCCCCAGCCGCGTGAACAGCGCCCCCCTCCGGGCGTCCACCACCGCCTTGGTGCGCTTGATCTGGGCCCATTTGCTGTGGCCG
>CAZBMT010000228.1:0-4775 GCA_964492645.1 uncultured Cyanobium sp.
GCAGCAGCAGGGACATCTGGCGGTAGGCCTGGGCCTGCTTGGTGAGGTCGTCGTACACCACCAGGGTGGCCTTGCCCTTGTACATGAAGGACTCGGCGATGGCGGCGCCGGTGTAGGGGGCCAGGTACTGGAGGGCGGCCGCTTCCGAGGCGCTGGCCGCCACCACCACGGTGTAGTCGAGGGCGCCGCGCTCACGCAGCACTTCCACCACGTTGGCCACCGAGGCGTTCTTCTGGCCGATGGCCACGTAGACGCAGACGACGTCCTCACCCTTCTGGTTGAGGATCGTGTCGATGCAGATGGCGGTCTTGCCGGTCTGGCGGTCGCCGATGATCAGCTCGCGCTGGCCCCGGCCGATGGGAATCATGGCGTCGATGGCCGTGATGCCGGTCTGCATCGGCTCATGCACCGACTTGCGCTGGATGATGCCGGGCGCCATCGACTCGATCAGGCGGGTCTCGGTGGTGGCGATCTCCCCCTTGCCGTCGATCGGCTGGCCCAGGGCGTTCACCACCCGGCCCAGCATGGCGTCGCCCACCGGCACGGCGGCGATGCGGCCCGTGGCCTTGACGGTGCTGCCCTCCTGGACGCCCAGGCCCTCACCCATCAGCACGACGCCGACGTTGTCGTCCTCAAGGTTGAGGGCCAGGCCCTCGGTGCCGTCTTCGAACACCACCAGCTCACCGGCCATCACCTGCTCCAGGCCGTAGACCCGGGCGATGCCATCACCGATCTGCAGGACGGTGCCGACGTTGCTGACAGACACCGACTTGTCGTAGTCGGCGATCTGTTTCTTGAGGATGGCGCTGATCTCGTCGGGGCGGATGGAAACCATGGGTGGGAGTCCCCGGAGGGGAGGCGATGAAGTGAGGAGAGGAGGAAAGGGGGGGAGGCGTCAGCTCACGTTGGCGAGCGACAGACCGAGGCGCCGAACCTGGCCGGCGAGGCTGGCGTCGATCACCCGGGAACCGACACTGAGCACGAACCCGCCGATCAGGGCGGGATCCACCGCAAGGCTGATCTCCACCTTGTCGGTGCCGGCCACGGCCTTGGCCTTCTCGGCGAGCAGCGCCTGCTGCTCCTCGCTGAGGGGGCTCGCCGAGGTCACGGTGGCCAGGGCGATCTGGTTCTGCTCGCGGTAGAGCTCCAGGAGCCGCTCCAGGACGGCATCGAGGAAGCCGATGCGCTGGCGGTCGGCCAGCAGCTTGAGCAGGTTGAGGAAGGAGGGGGAGATGCTGGACCCGAAGAGCTGCTCGAGGGCCGCCTTCTTGCCTTCGACCTCGAGGACCGGGGAGGCCATCGCCTCACGCAGGTCGCTGGAGTCGTGCCAGAGGGCGAGGATCGTCCGGGCCTGATCGATCACCGCCTCGGTGTCGCCATTGGCGTCGCACACCTGCAGGAAGGCGTCGGCGTAAGGGGTGGTGATGGTGTTGAGCAGAGGCATCAGGCGTTCCCCATCGATTGAATGGACTGATCGATCAGCCGGGCCTGGGTGTCGGCGTCGAGGCGGGCGGGCAGGCTGACCAGGGCCTTGGCGATGGCCATCTCGGCGGCTTCGCGCTGCAGCAGCCGGCTGACGCGGGAGACCTCCGAATCCAGGTCGGACTGGGAGTCCTGCTTGAGCCGCGCCATCTCCTCGACGGTGCGCTTCTCGCTCTCGAAGCGGATGGCCTCGGCCCGGGCCTTGCCATCGGCGCGGATCTTCTCGGCGCGGGTGCGGGCTTCACCGAGGCTCTTCTGGGCCTCGGCGAGGGAGGCGGTGGCGGCGTTCAGGCGCTCCTCGGCCTCCTTGAGTTCCCCCAGGATCCGCTCGCGGCGGCGCTCCAGGATCCCTCCCAGGAAGCCCTTCAGGAAGTAGGTCAGCCCGGCGATGACAATCGCCAGGTTGATGATGTTGGTTTCGAAGATGTCGAAGTTGAGACCGAAGCTGCCGTGGCTGGCCAGCAGGGATGGCAGCGGCGACGGGATGGGGAGGTTCATCATCAGGCGGGCAGGAGACGGTCGACGATGAGGTCGGCGAGCCTGTCGGCATCGGCCTCGAGAGCGCTCAGGGCTTCGGCGCGCTGAGCATCGATCTTGCTGCGGGCGCCTTCGCGGCTGGCGATGGCGTCCGCCTGGGCCACCGCAAGGGCCTCACGGTAAAGACGGTCGGAATCCTGCTCCGCCTCCAGAATCACCTTCTGGGCTTCGAGCCGGGCCCCCTTCAGCTGGTCCTTGAGATCGGCTTCCAGGCGCTCAGCCTGGGCGAGCTTCTCCTTGGCCTGGGCCCGGCTGGTGGTGATGTAGCCCTCACGATCCTCGACGGCCTTGCCGACCGGTCGGAAGAACAGGCTGTTGAGAATGAAGGTGAGGATCACCACCTGCAGCGCCATGAGCGGCAGGGTGGCGTCGAGGTCGAACAGACCTCCCTCGGGCGACCCTGCGGTCGCACCTGCCTCGGCAAGCAGAAGCCAGCTGGTCATGGGGCAATAAGGCGGGCGGTGGTGGAGGCGTGGATGGAGCCGGGGGTGGAGAAGGGCCGCAACGGACGGGCGGCCCTGTCATCCCCGCGATGGCCGCCGATCAGGAGAAGGGGTTGGCGAACAGCAGCACCAGGGCGACCACCAGGCCGTAGATGGTCAGCGATTCCATGAAGGCCAGGGAGAGCAGCAGGGTGCCGCGGATCTTGCCTTCGGCTTCGGGCTGACGGGCGATGCCTTCGACGGCGCCGCCGGACGCGGTGCCCTGGCCGATGCCAGGACCGATGGAGCCGAGACCGACGGCAAGACCAGCAGCCACGACGGACGCAGCGGAAGTAAGGGAATCCATGGTGGGGTTAGAAATGTGGGGCGCCGGGGAAGCGCAAAAGGAACCTTGTCGAGAACCCTGCGCCGGGGACACCTGGGAAGGCGGGCCCGGATCGAGCCGGACCTGCGCGCAGAGAGTTTGCCAGACCGGGGGAACGGACCGGCTGAGGCGCTGACCTAGTGGTGCTCCTCGTGGACGGCCTCACCGATGTAGTAGGCCGCCAGAGTGGCGAAGATCAGGGCCTGGATGGCGCTGGTGAACAGGCCGAGGAACATCACCGGCAGGGGCACCACCAGGGGCACCAGGAAAGCCAGCACAGCCACCACCAGTTCGTCGGCAAGGATGTTGCCGAAAAGACGGAAGGAGAGCGATAGGGGTTTGGTGAAGTCCTCGACGATCTTGAAGGGCAGCATGATCGGCGTGGGTTCCACGTAGTACTCGAAGTACCGGAAACCCTTACGGCTCAGGCCCGCATAGAAGTAAGCCAGCGACACCAGCAGCGCCAGAGCGATGGTGGTGTTGATGTCGGCGGTGGGGGCACCCAGTTCACCGTTGGGCAGGTGGACCAGCTTCCAGGGGATCAGGGCCCCGCCCCAGTTGCTCACGAAGATGAACAGGAACAGGGTGCCGATGAAGGGAAGCCAGTCGCGGTAGGCCTTCTCGCCGATGTACTCGCGGGCGATGTCGCGGAGATAATCCCAGAGGAATTCCAGGAGGTTCTGCACGCCCCTGGGGTCACGCTCCAGGCGGCGCGTACCGACGACCACCACCGCGAGCAGGGCGCCGATCACGACCCAGGAGCTCAGAAAGACCTGGCCGTGGATCTTGTAATTGCCGAGCTGCCAGTACAGGTGCTGGCCGACCTCGAGGGCGGCGAAGGGAAGGGCGAGGGGCAACGGAGCCATCGGGGGTAGGGCCTGGCGGAACGTCGGGGCCGCCGGAGCGGCTGAAGAGGGCCGCCGGGGCGGCTGGACAGGAATGGATTCAGGTGTCGAGGACGGCCTGAACGATCAAGGCGGGCTTGTAGAGGAGAAAGCCCAACACGGCGGGCAGGATCTCAAGGACGGGGAGCCGGGCAGCCGCGACCACCAGCACCACGGGCACCAGCAGCTGGGCCTTGCCCACTCCCTTGGTTTCGACACCGAAGCGGGTGACGCTGCGGGCCAGGAGGCGGAGGTACAGGAGTCCCGCCAGGGCTCCCACCAGCAGGCTGAAAGCGGTGGGGAGATCGAACCACAGGGCCGTGATGGGCACCGCCAGGGCGGTGGCACAGACCGTGGAAAGAAGCATCCGGCGCTGCAGCCGCAGGTAACCGTCCATGCCGTTGTTCACCACCGGCGGAGCGGCGGCGAGGTCAGGCAGGGGGAGAGGCTCGTTGGTCGGATGGACTGCGACCTCTTCGGTCGACGTCTCCGCGGGGGGGACGGCATCCGGGGAGGGGGTCAGGACAGCCTGCAACCGACGAGGCTCCGTCATGGCGTGCGGACTTTATCACTCGGCCCCTTCAGGCTCTAAGCAACAGAAGCACCCGCTCCGCCAGGAGCCGCCGCGCCGCCGCCACCCGCTCGGCGGGGCCCTGGGCCAGGGGAAGGGCCCCGATCGGCGTGCCGGCCGGGGCCGCCTCCAGGGCCTCCATCAGGGCCAGTTCCTCCGCCGTGATCGTCAGGGGACGCAGGTCGGGACCGAGCAGCGCCGTGGAGGGCCAGCCCCACAGGCAGCGGTTGCGCGCGCCGCCGGCCGCCAGCAGGGCCTCGTCGCTCAACCCCTGCGGCGCCGTGCCGCTCCAGGCCTCCGGCGCCCCTTCACCGCCCTGGGCCCGCAGGAAGAATTCGAAGTGGCTGATGTCGGGATCGAGGCTCTCCACCAGAGCCCACTGCTCGCGCGGCGACAGGGCCCGGGCCCGCTCCAGCAGTTCCCCCTGCAGCAGCCGGGACGGATCCCAGACCTCGGGATTGGAGAAGCCGGCGAAGTGGATCCCGGGCTGGTCG
>CAZBMT010000229.1:0-4761 GCA_964492645.1 uncultured Cyanobium sp.
CTCCGCATCCCCCCTGCCCTGAATCCGATGAAGGTCCTGATCACCGGTGGTTGCGGCTTTCTCGGCTCCAACCTGGCCGCCTCCTACCTCCAGGACGGCGCTGAAGTCATCGTGCTCGACGCCCTGTTCCGGCGCGGTTCGGCGGCCAACCTCGCCTGGCTGGAGTCCCAGGCCGCCCCGGGGCGCTTCCACTTCATCCAGGCCGACCTGGCCGAAGCCGAGGCCGTGCTGGCCGTGTTCCGCCGCCACGCCCCCTTCGATTTCATCGCCCATGTGGGCGGTCAGGTGGCGATGACCACCTCCCTGACCGATCCCGCCCGCGACCTGCAGACCAACGTGCTGGGCACGTTCCATGTGCTCGAGGCTGCCCGGGCCCTCTCCCCGGAGGCGCTGATCGCCTATAGCAGCACCAACAAGGTCTATGGCGATCTGGAGGGGCTTCGCTACGAGGAGACCGCCACCCGCTACCGCCTCCCCGATCACCCCGAAGGCCTCGACGAAGCCCTCGGCCTCGATTTCTCCACCCCCTACGGCTGCTCCAAGGGGGCGGCGGATCAGTACGTGCGCGACTGGGCCAGGGTCTATGGCCTGAAGACGGTGGTGTTCCGCCACTCCTCGATCTTCGGCGGCCGCCAGTTCGCCTCCTTCGACCAGGGCTGGGTGGGCTGGTTCTGCCAGAAGGCGATCGAGCAGAAGCGCGCCCATCAGGCCGGTGTGGCCCCCGAGCCCTTCACCATCGCCGGCACCGGCAAGCAGGTGCGCGATGTGCTCCACGCCGACGACCTGATCCGCCTCTACCGGGCCGCCTACGAGCACCGGGAGCGGATGACCGGCGAGATCTTCAACATCGGCGGGGGTGCCGCCAACTCCCTCAGCCTGCTTGAGCTGTTCGCCCTGCTTGCCGAGTTGCTGGCCATTCCGCCGCTGGTGTTCACGCCCACCCCCCGCCGCGCCAGTGACCAGGACTGCTTCATCGCCGATATCGCCAAGGCCGAACGTCTCCTGGGCTGGTCGCCGGCCATCTCCTGCCGCGAGGGGGTCAGCCGCATGCTCGCCTGGACCGAAACCAACCTGATGGGTTGAGCGGAGCCGTTGCGCGCACCCATCGCCAACGTTCTCCAGACGATCCAGTGCTTCCGCCAGTCGGCGACACGGCGACTGCCCCCCCGGCTGCACGGCTTTCTGGTCTCCGCCGCCCTGATCGGCCTCTGCGCCCTGGGCTATCTCCTGCGGCGCCCCTCCGTCAGCCTGGCGCCCACCCTCTACGCGGAGGATGGCTCGATCTTCCTGCAGCAGGCCATCGACCAGGGTGCCGGATCGCTGCTGCAGCTCTATGCCGGCTACAGCCACTTGCTGCAGCGGATCAGTGCCCTGACGGCCGTGAACCATCTCTCGCCGCTGGCCTATCCCGGCTTCTTTCTGCTGGTGGCCTGGGTGTCGTGGTTGCTGCCCCTGATCTGCGTGGAGGGCCTCATCGGCACCGGGGTGTTCGGCCGGCTGATGCGGGTGGCCTACATCCCCTACGTCTACGTCCCCTATGCGGCCGAGACCTATCTCAACCTGCCCAATGCCTACATCTTCTTCCCGCTCGGTTTCATCCTGATCGCCTTCGGGGAGGTGGCGCGGCAGGCCAGCGACCGCCCCGTGGCCCCCTGGCCCGCGCCCCTGCGGGTGCTGTTGCTCCTCTACGGCCTGGTGGCGGCACTCACCGGCCCCTTTGTGGCCCTCTACACGATTCCGCTGCTCGTTTTCGCCGGCCTGCGCCGCCGGCGCCTGCCGCTGCGGCCCCTCTGGCTCAGCCTGCCGGTGCTGCTCTCCTCCCTGCAGCTCTACGTCTCCCAGCTGCAGACCGCCTATCCCCTGTCGACGGCCCAGGCGCTGGCCAAGCTGCTGAGGCAGCCCGCCGTGCTGCTCGACTGGTTCACCGTTCACCTGATCGCCCCGCTCCTGGGGGGGTACAAGCCCTGGTGGTACCTGCGGAATCTGCCCGATCCCCTGCAGCTGCTGGCCGTGCTCGGGGTGCTGGCCCTGGTGGTGCTGGCCGTGCGGGTGGTGTCGGGGCGCATGGGCCAGCCTGCCCTGCTCTGCCTGGCGATCTTCTCCACCCTGTTGCTGTCCTTCTCCAGCCTGCTGGTGGCCACCCGTCGTGGGGTGGACCTGAAGATGTTGAGCGTCGAAGATGCGGGCGGGCGCTTCTTCTACTGGAACACCGTCCTGTTTCTGTCGGTGCTGCTGATCGCGTTCGTGCTGCTGGTGCGGGAGCGCCGTAGCCGCCAGAGTCTCGCCTGCCGATCCCTGGGGGTCTGGCTGGTGCTGACGCTGGTCTTCTATCACAACAACGTCGTTCCCAGGCCCATCGAGGTAATGGCACCCAACGGTGAGATACGGAGACTCAACTATGCCGACCAGCTCCGCGACCAGTGCCGCTGGCCTCATCCGCAGATCATCCATGTCTACGGCGGACCGATATGGAGTTTCCAACTGGGTGAGCGGCAAATGGCTCGACTTTGCGCCGCGCGCTCCTAACGCCCGAACATGCCAACGGCGACGATCGCATAGCCCAGGGTGATCGCCATCACGCTGGCCGGTTGGAGAGCAGCCGCATCCTTCAGCGAGAAGAACACATAGAGCAGCGGATATTGCAGGCTCAGCACCAGCACGGCCAGTTTTCGGTCGACTCCGGGCAGCACCAGGGCAGTGATTCCGAAGGAGGCCCCATAGCAGATAAGCGAGGCCGCCAGGTAGATCGCGCCCGTGCGCACCCCTTCAGCAGGTGGGCGGATCCGCAAGATGAATTGGCCCAGACATGCCGCGAGAACGGCAGCCAAAAGATACACTGCCTGCAGCAGGCTTTTTGACAACATTGGCCCATGGAGAGTTCGACGCATCATATTGCCATCTGCATTCCCTGTTACAACGAGTCGTCCAACATCGAAGCGCTTTACGTGCGGTTGGTGAAGGCTCTCGAGCAGTTTCCCGACGATGTCTTCTCGATCGTTTTTGCTGATAACTGCTCCACCGACAACACGGTCCAGTTGATCGAGGGCCTGGCGGCCAGGGATTCCCGCGTCGGTCTGATCCGCAACGTCTCGAACTTCGGCTTCGTGCGCTCCTCCGCCAACGCCCTGCTCGTGCCCGATGCCGACGCCAATGTGTTTCTGATGTCGGATCTGCAGGATCCGCCCGAGCTGGTGGCGGATCTGATCACGGCCTGGAAGAAGGGCGACGATCAGGTGATCTTCGCCGTGCGCCGCTCCAGCCACGAGAGCCCGATTCTGTTCCTCTGCAAGAAGATCTACTACGCCACCCTCTCCTGGTTATCGGATTATCCGATGGTGCGCGACACCACCGGCTTCGGAATCTATGACCGTTCGGTGATTCTGGCCCTGCGCCAGTCGATCGATTCCTATCCCTTCATCAAGGGGCTGGTGTGCGCCATCGGCTTCAAGTGGTCCACCATTCCCTACGTGAGCGCCGACCGCAAGGGGGGCAGCAGTTCGGCTTCGCTCTCGTTCCTGGTGGACTTCGGGGTGCTCGGCATCGTCACCTCCTCCCGCAAGCCGATGCGGCTGATCACCACCGCCGGCCTGTCCCTCGGGGCGCTTGCGATTCTGCTGTCGTTCGTGGTGATGGTCAGCAAGCTGATCTTCTGGGACAGCTTCCAGTTCGGTGTGGCCATGCTGTCGGTTTCGGCGTTGTTCTTCGCCGGCACGATGATGTTCGCCCTCGGCATCCTGGGCGAATACATCGGCTTCATCAACCAGCGCACCCTGCGTCTGCCCCTCGTGGTGGAGCGCAGCCGCCACAACGTGCCCAGCCGCGCCGCCTGAGGGCGGCCGGCGGCGCTGCGGGGGCGGGGCCCGGAGCATGAAAAAGCCGGGCCCGCGAGGGCCCGGCGATCGTCCGTGGCGGTCAGCTCAGCTCAGTGCCTTGGCCGTGGCCACCACGTTGTCGACGGTGAAGCCGAACTTCTCCAGGCAGACACCGCCGGGGGCGGAGGCGCCGAAGCTGTCGATCGAAACGCTGGCGCCGTCGAAGCCGGTGTACTTGTGCCAGCCGAAGGAGCTGGAGGCTTCCACCACCACCCGCTTGCGCACGGCGGCGGGCAGCACCGACTCGCGGTAGGCGGCGTCCTGCTCCTCGAACAGCTCGACGCAGGGCATCGACACCACCCGCACCGCCTGGCCTTCGGCGCTCAGCACGGCCGCCGCCTTGACGCAGAGGTCAAGCTCGGTGCCGGTGCCGATCAGGATCAGATCCGGGGTGCCGTCGCAGTCCTGCAGCACGTAGCCGCCCTTGGCCACCTTGTCGGCGGCGGAGTTGGCCTGGTTGACCATCGCCTGGCGGCTGAGGGCCAGCACCGTGGGGCGCTTGCGGTTGGTGACGGCGACCTTGTAGGCCCCCATCGTCTCGTTGCCGTCGCCGGGGCGGATCACCCGCAGGTGGGGGATGGCCCGCAGGTTGGCGAGGGTTTCCACCGGCTGGTGGGTGGGGCCGTCCTCGCCCAGGCCGATCGAATCGTGGGTGAGCACGTAGATCACGCCCAGCTGGGAGAGGGCCGACAGGCGCATGGCGCCGATCATGTAGCCGGCGAACACCAGGAAGGTGCCGCCGTAGGGGATCAGGCCGCTGTTGTGGTAGGCGATGCCGTTGAGGACCGCCGCCATGGCGTGCTCACGCACCCCGAAGTGCAGGTAGCGGTTGGCCTCATGGCCCTTCTGGAAGCTGGCCTCGCCCTTGATGTCGGTGAGGTTGGAGTGG
>CAZBMT010000230.1:0-4756 GCA_964492645.1 uncultured Cyanobium sp.
GGCATCGCCGCCGCCGAGCGCAGTGCGGGGGCGGTCTCGTCGGCCGGCCCGGTGGTCATCGATGCCCTGGTGCTCTCGCAGCAGATCTCCCAGGAAGCCGACACCAACGCCGCCTCGATCCCCACCCGCTACCAGGGCAAGACCTTCACGATCAAGGGGCGGGTGGCCCAGGTGGCCAGGGATGGTGGGGCCTACCGCATCGACTACGACATTCCCCGCTCCACCAACGACCTGGTGCTGAAGGTCGGCAAGTTCCGCTTCCTGACCCAGATCAGCTGCCTGGCCGGCAAGGGCCAGGGCATCCGGCTGACGGGGCAGTACGAGGATTACGACCCGTCCAGGCCCGTGATGTGGTTCGAGAACTGCCGGCCGGTCGATTGAGGCCGTGACGCCGGCATGAAGATCCTGTTCTCCATGCATGGTGAGGCGGGCCATCACCTGGGGACGTTCCGGCTGGCCAGGGCGCTGGTGTCCCGGGGTCACCGGGTGGCCTACCTCGGGCTTCCCCGGGTGAAGCAGCTCGTGGAGGACCAGGGCTTCGCCTTCATCGCCTTCGCGGCGGATCTCTTCGACGCTCCAGGCGCAACACCCGCCGCCGCGCCGGGAAGCCCGGCGGCGGAGGCCCTGTTTCGCCGCTACATCACGGCCATCGTCGACGGCAGCCTCGATGCCTGCCTGCTCTCGGATCGGCCGGACCTGCTGCTGTGTGATTCGTTCCTCTGGTACGTCGCCCTGCGGGCCCTGCGGCTGGGCATCCCCACCATCCAGATCTCCACCTCCCTCTTCCTTTTCGACAACCCCCTGATCCCCCCGGCGGTGACGTCCCTCCGGCCGGGCCGGGGGGCGCTCTCGCGCCTGAGGATCTCCCTGGCCTGGACGTGGATGCATCTCCGGCATCTGTTCAGCAAGCGCCTGGCCTCCCGGCTGTTCGGCGCCTACCGGGCGCCGCTGCGGATGCACCACCTCACCGACACCTTCCTGGCGGTGGCGCGGCAGTCGGGCTTCCACTGCCGGCGCAACGTCAACTATCTCCAGGACGAGATCGGCCCGCACCTGATCCTGCCCGAGCTGGTGCTGTGTCCGGCCGCCTTCCAGCTGCCGGGGCCCCGGCCCGAGGAGCGACGCCACTGCGGCGATTTCATCGACGTGCAGCGGCAGGAACCGCCGCTGCCGTTCGATCCCTCCGGCCGGACCACCATCCTCTGCTCGCTGGGTACGAGCGCGGGTGCCTACCGGCAGGCCAGGCGCTTCTTTGCGGCCGCGGCCGAAGCCAGCGCCCTGGTTCCCGAGTGGTTCTTCGTGGTCCACATCAGTGACCCGGCCCTCCTCGGCGCGTTCGCGTCAACCGCCAATCTGCTGGTGGTGCCCTGGATTCCCCAGCTCACGCTGCTGCGCCATGCGGCCGTGATGGTTCACCACGGGGGACTCAATTCGATCATGGAATGTGTGCAGCGGGAGGTGCCCATGGTGATTCTTCCCTGCGCCAGGGACCAGCCGGGCAATGCCGTCCGGGCGGCCCATCACCATCTGGCCCTGACGGCGGATGTGCGAACGATCACGGGCGAAAGGCTCCGGCAGCTGATCCGGCAGGCCATGGCGGATGAGGGATTGAAGCCGGGTCTTCGCCGCATGAAGGAGCAGATCGAACGGGAGCGTGGACTGGAGCAGGCGGTGGCGTTCATCGAGGCGTTCACGGCTGGGATGACGCCCAGCAGGCAGGCAGGCGGCAACAGTGACGCGCCTTAAATGAATCTGTTGGATCGTGATGTCGTGCTAGCTTGAATTAGGCGTCCTGAAAGATCGGCCATGGCAGCCCATCCGCTGACGCACCATCCCCTGAAGCACCATCCGCTGACGCACCACCGGTTGCGGGATGTTCGTGTTCCCACCTACATGATGGAGATCACGACGGTGGTGGGCTGCAAGGTCAACTGCACCTTCTGCCCCCAGAAGAGTCTCCTCAGTCGATACAGGAGCCCGCAGCGAAAGCTGGCCTTCGATGACTTCCGGCTGGCGCTCGATAAGATGCCGGAGGATGTGATCATCATCTTTGCCGGCTTCTCCGAGCCTTTCCTCAACGAGGACTGCACCCGGATGATCCTCCATGCCCACCGCAAGGGTCACCCGCTGTGCGTGTTCACCACGGCCGTCGGCATGACGCTGGCGGACGTCGAGCAGATCAGGGCGATCCCCTTCAGCGCCTTTCCCCACGGAGGCTTCACCATCCACCTTCCCGATGCCAGAAGGTTGGCGAAGATCGATGTCACCCCTGCGTATCTGGAGGTGCTTCGGGCCCTGAAGGCGGCAGAGATCCAGAACTTCTCCGTCATGGCGATGGATGCGATTCATCCCGAGGTAGCCGCCATCTTCCCGCCGTCCAGTGTGTCGCTGCCGCGGATGAATTCCCGCTCCGGGAACCTCGAGCATGAAGGCGTCACCGAGGACTTCGTGGCCTCGTCCCATGACGGCCCGGTGATCTGCGGGAGGGATGAATACATCTACAACAATGTGATGCTTCCCAACGGCGACGTCGTGCTCTGCTGCCAGGACTACCACATGGATCATGTGCTCGGAAACCTCTTCGAGCAGTCGTTCGCCGAGGTCCAGCCCCGTCCCATCCCCGGTTACGACCTCTGCCGAACCTGCGTCTACGCCATCAAGCTGCCCGAGAACTTTCCCGTCTTCGCGTTCGAAAGGGCCCCGGCCTGACGCCAGCGTCATCGTGAGCGAGCCCTCCGCTGCACCCCCGTCGTCGCTCGCCTACGGCGCCCTCATCGACGTCCTTCTGGCGGCCCATCCCGAGCGACCGGCGCTGGCCGAGCGGGCCTATGCGGTCGAGGCTGACCCCGCCACCGGAGTCACCCACCGCCGGACCCAGGCCGAGTTCCGTCCCATCTCCTACCGAACCCTGCGTGATCGGGTCCGGTCCCTGGTCAGCGCCTGGCACGCCGATGCCGATGTCGCCATCCGCCGCGGCGAGCGGGTGGCGATCCTCGGGTTCGCCAGCATCGACTACGCCGTCATCGACCTGGCCCTGGCCTATGCCGGTGCCGTGCCGATGCCCCTGTCGGGGCACCACTCGGCCGCCGAGTTCGACGCCATCCTGGAGCGGACCACCCCCGCCGCGCTGGCGGTGTCCATCGCCCAACTGCCGCCGATGGTGGAGCTGGTGCGGCGCCACCCCTGTCTCCGGCAGCTGATCGTCTTCGACGCCGACATCCGGATCACCGCCGAGCGCACCCTCCTGGAGGAGGCCAAGGCGTCACTCCGGGCGGCCGGCTCGACCCTTCCGGTGCTGTGGCTGCCCGATCTCATCGCCCGCGGCCGGGGCCTGGACGTTCCTCCCCCGGCGGCCGTCGACCCGGCGGACATGGCCCTGCTGATCCACACCTCGGGCAGCACCGGCCAGCCCAAGGGGGCCTGCATCTCCGCCGCGGCCCTGGCCAACACCTGGCGCCAGGTCGCCACCGGACCGGAGCCGAAGGTGGCGGTGGTGCTCGCTCCCTTCCACCACATGATGGGCAGGGATTCCATGGTCACCGCCCTCAACTGCGGTGGCCTGGCCTGCTTCACCCTGAAGCCGGATCTCTCCACCGTCTTCGAGGACATCCGCCTGGCCCGGCCGACCGGGCTGGTGCTGTTTCCGCGCCTCTGCGAGTGGATCGATCAGCACGTGCGATCGACCCCGCCCGACGACCTGCGGGACTTCCTGGGCGACCGGCTGGAATCCATCGTCGTGGCCTCGGCGCCGATCGCGCCCCGTATCCGGGCGCTGATGGAGGACACCTTCGGGGTGCCGGTGCATGAGGGCTACAGCAGCACCGAGACGGCCAGTGGCGGCCTGGCCATGAACGGCCGGCTCAACCGGCCCAACGTGCTCGACTACCGGCTGCGGGATGTGCCGGAGTCGGGCTACTTCCTCACCGACCGCCCTTACCCGAGGGGCGAGCTGTGCGTCAGGACCCGGTTCGGCATCCGGGAGTACTTCCGGAACCCGGAGGCGACGGCGGCCCTGTTCGATGCCGATGGTTTCTGCTGCACCGGGGATGTGGTCGAGGAGCGCGGGCCCGGTCAGATCGCCCTCATCGACCGGCGCCGGAACGTCCTCAAGCTGTCGCAGGGCGAGTACGCCGCCGTCGGCGCCCTGGAGCAGCTGTTCGCCGACGGCTGCGCCTCGGTGGCCCAGATCCATATCCATGGCGAGAGCAGCCGCTCCTACCTGCTGGCGGTGGTCGTACCGGATCGGCAGGCGCTGGCACGGCGGCCCAGGCCGCCTGGCAGCCATGCCGAGCTGATCGCCCTGGTGCGTGAGGAGATGGTGCAGCTGGCCGGGGAGCGGGGCCTGAAGAGTTTCGAGATTCCCCGCGATGTCCTGCTGGCGGAGGAACCCTTCTCCCACGCCAATGGCCTGCTCTCTTCCCTGGGCAAGCCGCTGCGGCCGGCCATCCGTCAGCGATATCAGGCGGCCCTGGCCGCGCTTTACGACACCCACGACCGCCTCGGCGATGCGGCCCTGGCGGCCCTGCGGCAGCCCGGCGCAGGGCTGGGCCTCGAGCAGCGGCTGCGGCTGCTGCTGCGCAGCACCCTCGGCGTCCACGACCACGGCTCCCTGGAGCATCGCTGCTTCCGCGACCTGGGCGGCGACTCCCTGGGGGCCGTTCAGCTGTCGGTCCGGATCGAGGCGGAGTTCGGCGTCGCCATCGAGGCCAGCCAGATCCTCGGGCCCGACGGCACGATCGCGGCCTGGGCGCGGATC
>CAZBMT010000231.1:0-4733 GCA_964492645.1 uncultured Cyanobium sp.
CCGGCAACATGAAATTCATGATGAACGGCGCCCTCACCATCGGCACCCTCGATGGAGCCAACGTCGAGATCCGTGAGCAGGTGGGTGACGACAACTTCTTCCTCTTCGGCCGCACCACCGAGGGCATCGCCGAACTCAGGGAGCAGGGCTACCGGCCCTGGGAGCTGATCGGCTCCACGCCCGAGCTGCCGGAGGTGCTGCATCTGATCGAGAGCGGCCACTTCAGCAACGGCGACAAGGAACTGTTCCGGCCCCTGCTGGAGAACCTGACCGGCCGCGACCCCTTCTTCGTGCTGGCCGACTTCGCGGCCTACCTGCAGGCCCAGCAGGAGGTGAGCGAGGCCTGGAGCGACCGCCGACGCTGGAACCGGATGTCGCTGCTGAACACCGCCCGCAGCGGCCTGTTCTCCTCGGATCGCTCGATCCGGGAGTACTGCGAGCGGATCTGGCAGGCGGAGGAGTTCCCCGTGACGATCACCTGCGAGATCGACGAGGCCCCGGCCAAGGGCCGCCGGCTGCCGGCCAGCCCGGTGGTCCAGGAGTCCAGTGCGCTGAGGGAGTGAGGCGGGCCCGGCGCCGGGCGGCTCGGCTCAGCCGCCCCGGTGATCGGGCAGATCGGGGGTCTGGTGCAGCAGCCGGTTGAGGCGCAGCCGGTCGGCGTTGAGGGGATCGGGGGCCAGTTCACCGGCCACCTCCCGGAAGGTCTGCTCGACGGGCTCGGGCACCCTCACATCGAAGATGCGCTCCATCAGGGCCTCGATGGAGAAGAGGTGGGCGTTGATGTTCTCCAGATCGGCCATGGCCTGCTGGATCGCCTCATTCTCAGGGGACGCCTCGGCGCTGCCTTCCGTTGAGACGCTCTCGGGAACCGCGGGGGTGGGGGGCGTGTCGCCGTCGCCATGCTGCTTCTGGAGCTCCTCCAGAACCCGGCCGGCGAGGGTGCGGAACGACTGCAACGCGGCCCAGTTGAGCTCCTGCTGCTGACGCAGGCTGGGATTTTCTCGGATCAGCCGGTCGTGTTCCCGATAGAACCGCTGGCAATCAGGACATTGGCAGGGCTCTTCTGGCACCGCGTCCCTTGTTTCATTCAATGGCCATCATGACACCGTCAGGCCGCCAGCGGGCCCTGATCGCGCTGATCCCCCGGTTCGCTGAGCAACGGCAGGGGAATCTCGATCGAACTCACCACCTGGATCACGTCGCGCAGGCGCATCGAATCGGCGAACCAGCCCATGGCCTGCTCCACGTCGCCGCGGCGCTCGGCATCGCCGGCCTGCTCCTCATGGGCATCGGCCAGAAGGGCCAGCCAGCAAAGGCAGCGAGCCTGCACCACCGAGAGATCCAGTTCATCCGGATGGGCGAGGGCGATGTTCTCGCTTTCCTGTTGCACCAGCAACCGCAGGCGCAGGTCATGGAGCTGGGTCATCCAGGCAGCGAAGACGACTGGGCAAAGGGTAGCGGCGGTGCGTGATCCCACAACCTCCCGTGCGCCGGTGCGGGAGGTCCTGAGGACACGGGGCTCCGGGGGTTGCCACGGCCGCTGCCTGTCCGGTCCTTGTAGCGTTGCCGCCTGCCGCCTGGGTCCTGCCGATCCGCGGCGCGCCAGTCCATCGATGGAACGCTGACGCCGTGCGTTTCCATCACCGGCTGGTCGCGATTCATCCCTTCCTCAATGGCAACGGACGCCACGTGCGCTGATCGCCGATGTCCTGATCGAGCGGTTCGGAGCACCTCCCTTCTCCTGGGGTGGCGCCAGTTCCCTGGTCGAAACCTCAGCCCTCAGCCTGATCGGCCCATTCGCAGGCTGACCCTCTCCGCCAGCCCCGCTGCTTCAGAAGCCGCCCCTCCTGTTGATGCGTTGGCGCCGCTGCGCTTTCCCTCCGGCCTGCGGCTCACGCCCGATCAGTTTGCGCTGCTGTGCGCCGAGAACCGTGATGCCGTGCTCGAACTCACGGCCGATGGCCGGGTGCTGGCGGTGACGCCCAAAGGAAGCGAAACCGGTGGCCGCAACAGCGAGCTTTCCTTCCAGCTGCAGCGTTTCGCTCGATCAGGTGCCGATTGGAAGGCGTTCGACAGCTCCACTGGCTTCCGATTGCCCGACGGTTCGGTGCTCAGCCCCGACGCCTCGCTGGTGCGTCTCGATCGCTGGTTAGCCCTCACCCCCGAGCAGCGCCGCGGCTTCGCTCCCCTCTGTCCCGATCTGGTGGTCGAGCTCGCAAGTCCCTGCGACGAAGGCCCCCGCCCGCTCTCGGCCCTGCGCAGCAAGATGGCTGCCTACCGGGCCAATGGTGCCCGGCTCGGTTGGTTGCTGCTTCCCCACCAGCAGGCCGTGGAGGTGTGGCCCGCCAGCGGCGATCCCCAGCGTTTCGAGGCCATCGCGGAGCTGGAGGCCGGCCCGGACTGTCCTGGCCTGCGGCTGCAGCTCGCCGAGATCTGGGCGGGTTGAGGGCACCTCCTGGCGCAGCCATGCCAATGGGGAGGGGCCACGGACGTTGCCTGGGAAACGGTGGCGTGGACTGGGCCAACGCAGCAAAGCGTGGTGCCAGCTCAGCCGGCGTCGAGCTCGCGCTGCAGGCTCTCCCAATCCTCGGGGAGTTCGCCGCGCTGCACCAGGCGCGAGAACACGGCATAGCCGTCGTTGCGATCCCCGTCCTTGCGGGGGAAGCCCGGCCAGAGGATCAGCAGCAGGCGCCGGCCTTCCGCCTCAAACGGCCGAAAGAACAGGCGATAGCGATCCGGCAGACCCAGACCCTTGAGCCGGCCGTAGCGGCGCAGGGGTCCGCGGAGGGCAAAGCGGCTGGCATAGGGATCAGCAGCGATCCGCTCCTTGATCCCTTCCATCACCGCCGCCAGCAGCTTCGGCGAGCAGGTCGTCGTCCTCGGCGGCCATCGCCTCGGTGTAAGGCACAGGGCCGTCATCGGCCGTGAGCGCCTGGCGGCTGAGGAAATCGAGGAAGAGCCCGAGCATCAGGCTGTCGTCATCAGCCTCACCCTCCGATTGGGCAGGCGACTCCATCCGCAGCAGCAAGGTGGTGTCGTTCAAGACCTCCACATGGCCAGCGGCGCTGGCGAACTGGGGGTGATCGCGGTAGAAGGCGGCCGGCAACCGCAGACCAGAAGAGTTGCCGATCCCAGCACGGGGACACCGACAGCAGGGCCACGCGTCTACACTACTGGGTACACACATGAGGAAGTGCCCCGTGGAGGTCCTCCCCAGCCGCGTGTTCATGAATGGCAACAGCCAGGCCGTGCGCATTCCCTCTGAGTTTCGCCTCAGCAGCGAGCGAGTGCAGATCAGCCGCACCGCGAACGGTGATCTGCTCATTCACCCCTGCCCCAGCCAACGCGGCCAGGCTCTGCTGCGAGCCCTCAGCGGCTTCGACGCCGACTTCGTTGACGCTCTGGAGCAGCAACAGGCCGACAAGCTCCCGGTGCAGGAACGGGAAGCTCCGTGATCTATCTGCTGGACACCAACATTCTCATTTACCTGAGCAAGAACCACCCGCCCCAGGTGGCCGAGCGCATCGACGCCATCAGCGACGACGACACCCTGGCCATGTCGTTCATCACCTGGGCCGAGCTGTTGCGCGGAGCGGAAGGCAGCCAGCGCCGGAAAGCCACCCTGCAGCAGCTGGAAGGCCTGAAGCGGCTGGTGCCGGTGCTTTATCCGCAGGGGCCGGGCATCTGCCAGCACTATGCCGTTCAAGCCAACGCCTTGAAGCGCCGTACCACGCCCATTGGCGCCAACGATCTCTGGATCGCCTGTCATGCCCTGGCGATCGGCGCCACCTTGGTCAGCCACAACCTGGGTGAGTTCAAGCGGATCGATGGTCTGCAACTGGTGGACTGGGCCGCCTGAATCGGCCAGGGCCAGTGCCCCCGCCAGCCTTTGCCTCCACACATGGGCCGGCGCTCGTCGACCTCATGCTGCAGCCCGTCTGAGGGTGAGGGCTTCGGGCCCTTTTCTTCAGGTCAGATCCACCAGGAGGTCGATGAGAAGCATGGCCACTGCAAAGCCTTGAAGATTTCAGGAGTTGCCTGCCTGGCGAGGGCCTGAGCGCAAAGCCAGGCCATCTTCTCATTTGAAGCAAGTTTGAAGTTCATCGCATTGGACCACCCGGCTGCCGCTGCTGGCCAGTGACGGGGAGGCCTTCTGGTTCCCGCAAACGCCTGGGTTACTCCAAGGGCTGCATCAGATCGATAAGCAGGTCGGCGCCAGCGTGGTGGGTAGCGCCCCACCTGAGTTACACCACTCCATGGGACGCCGCAGCGTGTTCATCCACCCGGTGGTGCGGGCCATCGCCCTGCACTTCTGGCTGGCCTACGACCATCCCTTCTGCGATGGCAACGGCCGCACCGCCCAGGCACTCTTCTACTGGGCGATGCTGCATCAGAGCTACTGGCTGTTCGCGTTCGTCTCGATCTCCTCGGTGATCAACAAGGCCAGGGGGCGCCATGCCCTTCGGCATTCCGGCTTCTGCTACACGGTGTGCTCACAGGAGAACAGCCATGGGGTGAGTCATCAGACCGCTCGCAGCGACATGCAGAAGCTTGCAGCCCGTGGTGTCCGGCGACGATGAGAGAGGCGGCCCGCCTACGTCGTTGACACCGGGCAATGTCCCCCTCTGGATGGTGGAGCGGCTCGACCATGAGGCCACCCGGCTCGGTGTGAACCGCCAGTCGATCATCAAAGTCTGGCTCGCGGAGCGACTGGAGCCAGGTCGGCATGCCGA
>CAZBMT010000232.1:0-4719 GCA_964492645.1 uncultured Cyanobium sp.
GATGCCGGAGTTGCCGCCGGTCAGGAGGATGTGGCGCGCTGCAGCCAAGGGCGGAGTCCTGGAGGTGCCGCAGGGGCGCCGGGCCGGCCAAGGCTACGGGCCGCGGGCCGGCCCCCGCCGGCAGCGGCGCTGCCAGAGTATCTCCCGTGGCCCGCCTCCCCCGACGCTCCTTCCTGGTGCCGGCGTCGCTCGCGGCGCTGGCGGCGGCCGTCGGCCTCGGGGTCCGCGAGCACACCCGCAACCAGCTCACGGTCTTCAACCGCAGCGGCCGCACGATCACGTCCCTGGCGGTGGTCCTGCCCTGGGAGACGCTGCCGTTCGGGCCCATCGCCCCCGGGGCGTCGGCCAGCCGCTCCTTCCGGATCGTGTCCGACGCGACGTTCGAGATCGAGGCCGAGCTGGCCGATGGCACCCGCCTGCGGGCCGCCGAGGGTTACGTCACCAACGGCCAGTATGGGGAAGAGGTGCGGATCGAGGTCGGTCCCGGCGATGGAATCCGGCTCCGCCAGGGGCGGCGCGGGCCGGATCAGAACAGCCGGAACAGGTTCAGTCCTCCGCCTTTCGGGGCCGGCGGCTCCTGACCGGTCCCGGAGCCCGGGTCAAGGCGCTCCATCCCCTCGCCCAGCAGACGGGTGGCGGTGGATCGCCGTTCCAGGCTGAGACGCCAGGCCGGGCCGCCCTGGGGGCTGCTCAGCAGCAGCGTGTCGCCGTAGGCGGTGAAGGTCACCATCGCCGCCCCCATCGCCGCCATGGCCTGGGCACTCACGGCGCAGGTGGTGCGCTCCGGCGCCAGCAGCACGCCGCGCTGCACCAGCCGGGCCGCTTCCGGGGCCTGCAGGGCCTCCGGTACGCCGCTGTCGGCCATGGGCAGTTCGCTGGAGGTCCACATCACGATGTCGCCCTCCCGCCGACCCATGCCGGTGGCCGTCGCCTGGTAACCGAGGGCGGTGGGGATGGCCGGCCAGATGAGCCGCTGGGCGCCGCCGGCCGGGGTGCTCGTCAGCTTCACCGGCGCAAGGAAGTCGTGGCCGCTACCGACCTGGAAGCGGATCTCCGGGGCGTAGTTGCTGGCCACCACATGGTTCCCCACCAGCGAGGCCTGGGCCGGCACCGCCGGGGCCTCCTCGCCCGCAGGCCAGTGGCCCGACGTGCCCGTGGGGACGCCGGCGGTGCCGAGCCGCTTCAGGCCCTCCAGCGCCCGGCGTCGCTGCTCCCTGGTCAGGCCCTGCAGGGTGATGATCTCGGGCTGGCCGGCGCCGGCGCTCTCGGCGCAGCCGCGGAAGATCAGCAGCCTTCCCTTCCCCTCGGGAAGGTCCTCCTCCTGCCACTCCCTCTGCGGTTGCCCAGGACCCTCGCTGCCGCTCCTCAGCGGCAGGGCCGTCCCCATCGCCAGGGCGGCAGGGATGCGGTGCTCGGCCGCGGGGCTGGCGGTGGTCTGCGGGGACTGCAGCCGCAGCTCCAGCTGGCGGCTGGTGGCGCCCATCGCCGGCCGGCCCCCCATCAGCCTCTGCAGCATGCCGGCGCCGCCAGGGCCGGCAGGGCCTGGCTGGCGCCGAACAGAAGAACCAGCGGGGCGGCCGCCTGGCACCGAACCCGCCGACCAGCGCCCATGGGCTTCCCTGCCTTCTGGAGGACGCACAATCTATGGGCCGCACCCCCGGACAGGTAGACAACGGGGCGCCCGCCGCCCCTGCGATGGACCCCGCCGCCCCATCCCCGCTCCAGCGCATCGACCAGGACCTCTTCGACGCGGTGGCCGCCGCCGCCGCAGGCTCCCCCCGCCGGCGCCGCAACCACAACTTCCACAACCCGAGCGACCAGGTGCAGCGCTTCCTGAACGTGCTGCAGCCCGGTACCTATGTCCGGCCCCACCGTCACCGGCGCGCGCAGCCCGGCGCGGGTTTCGAGTGCTTCCTCGTTCTCCAGGGGGCGGTGGGGCTGCTGCTGCTCGATGCCAAGGGGCGGGTGCTGCAGCGTGAGCGGATCAGCGCCGCCGGTCCCCTGCGCGGCATCGAGCTGGCCGAGGGAGTCATCCACACCCTGGTGGCCCTCAGTCCCGATGCCGTGATGATGGAGATCAAGCAGGGGCCCTACGAGCCCGCCGCCGACAAGGACTTCCTGGCCGGATTTCCCCTCGAGGGAAGTGAGGCCGCGGCGGCGCAGGAGGCGGCCTGGCGGGCGCTGTTCGTGTCCGGCGAGGATGATCAGCCCCTCCCCTGAGCGCCCGGCCCTACGCCCGCCACGACGTCGGGACCCGGTCGGAGGGGGTCAGGCCAGATCGGCGCGGCGGCAGAAGCTGCAGTGGCCCCAGCGGGCCATCTCCCCGGCCGGGGCCGGCCGGCCGCAGGCGGGGCAGTCGGCCAGACCGTGCACGTCGCAGCGGCTGGGATGGACGGCCCACACCTCAGCCTCGCTGAGGCTGCCCGGCGTGGCGGGGGCGCCGGGGTGGTGCTGCTGCACCCGCACGTCCCGGACGCTGAAGCCGGCGCCGCGCAGCGAGCCCAGCAGCTGGTGGCGGTTGTACTGCAGGGCCTGCAGCCAGGGCCCGGGTGCGGCGCCCACCGTCAGCAGGCCCCCCTGCAGCTGCAGGGGACGGCAGTGGGGGGCCAGCTGGGGTCCGGCGATGCGCGGCCAGTCCCGCCACAGGGCGGCCAGGTGGCCCTCGCGGCGCCAGTCCTGCTGGAGGCTGTCCAGGCAGCTGGCCAGGGCACTAGCGGGCGGCCGTTCGGGCGGCAGCAGCAGGGCGACGTTGCCCACCTGCCGCGTCTGCACCGCCTCGACGCGCTGGCGGCGGGAGCCGCCGCGCGAACCGCTGCGGTCGGTGGAGCGGCGCTGGCGGGACCCGGAAGGCTCCATCTAGCCACGCTAAGCGGTACATGGCTGGTGATCGAAACCGGATGCCGGGTTGGCGGGGCGGGCCGCTGGGCAAGGCTGAGGTCCGGAGAACCTCCATCCCCGGGGCAGCGCCATGGCCGGCTACTTCGACGATCCCACCCTGATCCGCCAGGTCCCGATCCTGCGCGCCGCCTACTCCGACCGCACCGCCTGGCTGCTGGCGGAGATCTCCCGGCTGGTCTACGAGAAGCTGCCCGCCGAGATCAGGGTCGACGCGCTGGTGCAGCGCATCCTCGAATCGGCCCGCAGCCGGAAGGGGGAGGCGGTGGTGCGGGCCTTGGTGGCGGCCGCGATCGAGAACGGCCAGGACGTCGATGGGGTGGTGGTTTCGGCGCTGGCGAAGGCCGGCTTCGAGCTGCTCGAGGGCATTGCCGTACAGGGCAGCGAAGCGATCCTCGTCCGTCTGGACCTCCCCTCCGGCCGGGGAGCCGGGGCCATGTTGGTGCTGGCCTTCCGGGGCACCCAGGTCACCAGCATCCACGACATCAGCGCCGATCTGCGGGCCCATCTGGTGGCGGCCCCCGGCGGCGGCCGGGCCCATGCCGGCTTCCTGGCCGCCTTCGACAAGGTGCGTGCTCCCCTGGAGGCCGCCCTGGCCCGCCATCCGGGTGTACCCCTCTACATCACCGGCCATTCCCTCGGCGGCGCCCTGGCCCTGGTGGCCACCCGCTACCTCGGCACCGACAGCACTGGGGCCACCTACACCTACGGCTGCCCGCGGGCCGGCGACGATGCCTTCTTCGCCCCGATCCGCACCCCCATCTACCGGATCGTGAACGCCGCCGACGGGGTGACGCGCATCCCCTTCGGCTACAGCCTGCTGATCCTGCTGAGCCTGATCCGCCTGATTCCCATCAACGGCACCTTCCGGATCGCCGAGTTCCTGCGCCGGAACTTCTTCGGCTACACCCATGCGGGCAGTGTCGTGTTCCTCTCCGACGCTCCCAATGTCCCGGACGATCAGCAGATCCCCTTCCGGGACCTGAAGGTGGTGATGAGCCCGGAGGCGTTCTGGCGCTTCTGCGTCGTGGTCAGGAGATTTCTCCTCACCGGCGGCAAGGCGGTGGTGGCCGACCACTCCATGGGCGACTACGCCCTCAAGCTCCAGGCCCACGCCCGGCGCCGCAACACCTGAGCGCCGCTCCGGCGGGTGTGGGTGCGGCAATCCGCTGGGGGTCGGGGAGGCCTGGCCGGCCGGTTCTGGCTACCCTCGGCTCCTGCACTGGCCCCGCCTCCATGGGTTTCTTCGATCGGCTGAGCCGTCTTCTGCGCGCCAACCTCAACGATCTGGTGAGCAAGGCGGAGGATCCGGCCAAGATCCTCGACCAGTCCGTGGCCGACATGCAGGCCGATCTGGTCAAGCTGCGCCAGGCCGTGGCCACCGCCATCGCCAGCCAGAAGCGGCTGCAGAACCAGGCCGAACAGGCCGAGGCCCAGGCCCGCACCTGGTATGAGCGCGCCGAGCTGGCCCTCAAGAAGGGCGAGGAGGATCTGGCCCGGGAATCCCTGTCCCGCCGCAAGACCTACACCGACACCGCCACCGCCCTCAACGCCCAGCTCAGCGGCCAGGCTTCCCAGGTCGAGACCCTCAAGCGCAGCCTCACCGCCCTGGAAGGCAAGATCGCCGAGGCCAAGACCAAGAAGGACATGCTCAAGGCCCGTGCCCAGGCGGCCCAGGCCCAGGAGCAGCTCCAGAACGCCGTCGGCAGCCTGAGCACCAACAGCTCGATGGCCGCCTTCGACCAGATGGAGGAGAAGGTGCTCAACATGGAGGCCCGCAGCCAGGCCGCCGCCGAGCTGGCCGGGGCCGACCTGGAGAGCCAG
>CAZBMT010000233.1:0-4703 GCA_964492645.1 uncultured Cyanobium sp.
CTGGGGGACGCCTGGAATCTTTACCTCGGCAACGGATCAAAACAGCTTTTCAAGCCACAGAGTGACAGGCAATCTCCTTGGCGAATCAGTTTCCATCGCAGGATCCTGGTCCTTTTGAATGGCTTGAAAGCATGGGTAGCTGCCGTTGCCGCTGCCATGCTTGTTGAACGCCATTCCCAGAATCCCCTTGAGCAACGACCTCGGGCCCCATCCAAAGCCGCCCAGTAAACCTGCGAGGCCCATCCCCCTGCGGGATCTGATGCCCGCCCTGGCCAACAAGACGTACTTCAACTACGGCGGCCAGGGTCCCCTGGCCAGTCCCTCTCTGACGGCAATCAGCGAATCCTTCGCCACCATCCAGGAGCTGGGTCCGTTCAGCGACAACGTCTGGCCCTACGTGAATCGCACCGTGTCAGGGCTGCGGCAGCGTCTGGCGGCCTGGCTGGGCGTCGAGCCCGGGCGTGTGGCCTTCACCGAGAACGTGACATCCGGCTGTCTGCTACCCCTCTGGGGTCTGCCTTGGAAAGCGGGCGAAGAACTGCTGGTCAGCGACGCCGAGCACTACGGCGTGGTGGCGGGACTTGAGGAGCTGGCCCGGCGTCACCAGCTGCGGATCACCCCCTTGGCGGTGGCCGATCTGGCCGGTGAGGTGGAGGCCACGGCAACGGTGCTGGAAAGTCGGCTGGAGGCGGCCCTCACTCCCCGCACCCGGCTGGTGGTGCTTTCGCACCTGCTCTGGAACACCGGCCAGGTGATGCCGATTGCGGCGGTGGCGGCCCAGCTGGCCAGCCATCCCCGCCACCCCTGGCTGCTGGTGGATGCGGCCCAGTCCCTGGGGAGCCTGCCGGTGGCCGAGGCGGCCCCCGCCGCCGACATCTATGCCTGCACCGGCCACAAGTGGTGTTGCGGTCCGGAGGGCCTCGGTGCCGTGGTCCTCTCCGAACGGTTGCTGGCAGAGAGCAGCCCCACCCTGATCGGTTGGCGCAGCCTGGCCCACGACGGACCAGGTGCCGGCGGCTACCACCGCGACGCCCGCCGCTTCGAGGTAGCCACCTCCTGCACCCCCCTGTTCGCCGGACTGGACCGCTCCCTGCATCTGCTGGAAGCCGAAGGCGATGCCCAGGCGCGGCTGGGTGCTATCCGCCGGCGCAGCACCCAGCTCTGGCAGGGACTGCAGCGGATTGCAGGCGTTCGCACCCTGCTGGAGGTGCCTCCACCTGCGGGACTGGTGAGTTTCACCGTGGAGAGACCCACAGGGGAACCCCTGGATCCGGCCGCCATCGTGAAGCGATTGGGCAACCAGGGCACATGGTTGCGTACTCTGGAATCCCCAGCCTGCATTCGCGCCTGCACCCACCTGGTCAGCAAGGCTGAAGAGGTGGAGCGACTTCTGGCTCAGCTGGCTGAGGGCTGAAGGGAAACCGTTCCGCTAGCGATGAGCCGTCGACCGGGTTCCTGAGGCAGCGATCCTGCTCAGTTGCCGCTCTGGGCCATGGCGACGGGAATGCGGGGGACCGGGAATCCATTCCGACCAAGGACGTCAGCGATCATGCGGTTGGTGTCGAAGTAAACCTGCCAGTAATGGTCTGTGTTGGTGTAAGGGCGCACGGCGAGCCTGGGTCCACGCTCAGTGAACTCAAGCACCTCAATGTCGGCAGTGGTATCTGGATGCTGGTTGGGAACCGCCTGGATTCCCTCCTTCAACAGAGCGATGGCCTTGACCACATCGGCGCTGTTATCGAGCTGAGCGACAAGATCAACCCGCCGGAAGGGGTGGGAGGAAAAATTCTGAATTGTGTCGGAAAACAGCTTGCCGTTTGGGACGATGTTGCGAACACAATCGAGAGACTGGAGGGAGGTGACGAACATGCCTATCTCCTCCACCGTTCCCGTCACGCCGCCGGCAGTGATGAAGTCACCGACGCTGAACGGACGGAAGACCTGAAGAAAGACACCTGCTGCGAAGTTGCTCAGCATGCCGCTCCATGCGGCGCCGATGGCGACACCGGCTCCAGCCAGAAGTGCGGCGAAACTGGCGGTCTGAATCCCGAAGAAACCAAGGATCGCGACAACCAGAATGACCCTCAGGACCGCCCCAAGGATGTTGATCAGATAGCCGATGACCGTGGGGTCAAGGGTCCCCGAGGAGAGACCTCTCCTGAGGACCCGTAAGGCGAACTTGATGCACCACCCACCGGCAATCCAGAGGGCAACGGCACCGGCGAGCTTGAACAGGAATGGGATGACTACAGTCGCAACAACGGTCAGGTTTGTCGGCATCAGCCCAGACAAAAAGATCAATTCCCATTGACTTTATCAATGGAGCGGCAGAGATGGATCACTTCGTCAGGAAATCTTCCAAACCATCCGCGACGTCTTCCCCCTCTCCTGGACCGATTGCGGTGGGCCGGTATCGGTCCGAAGGGGCCTGCTGGCGCAGCCTGGCCTGGGGTGGTCCTTCATGAACCCCCGTGACACCCCATTCCCGGAAGCGGCACCGATCTTCAGACTGGAGCGATCGTGTTCAGCGCCGGCAGCCACTGCCGTTCATTGTCATGCCCGCCTCCCCCATCCGACCGCCAATGGCCCTCCTGGCCGCAGCCTGTGCGATCGGCCTCACCAGCCTGGCTGCTGGGCTGCCCGCGTCGGCAGCCAGCACCGGCAACGCCCCCGCCAAGGATTCGCCCTATGCGGCCGCCAAGGATGAGGGCAGCCCAACGGCCGCGCCCGCCAAGGTGCCTGCCGTACCCGGCGCCATGACCGGCACCGCAGCACCCGGAACGGAGAAGGAATCCCCCTACGCCGCCGCCAAGGATGAAATGGGCCTCAGCTTCGCCCCCACCCTTGGCCGGCTCTGGTGGCTGCTGCTGCCAGCCGGCCTTGCCGCCGGCAGCTACATGTACCTGCGTGGCCAGGAAGCCTCAAGCTGAGAGCTGACGATCAGCGTTCTCCGGCTTCGAGCAGATGGCGCTGAACCCATCCTGCCAGGAGGGCCCCGACGATCGGGGCGACCCAGAACAACCAGAGCTGACCGATGGCATCTCCGCCCGCCCAGAGGGCAACACCCGTGCTGCGCGCCGGGTTCACCGAGGTGTTCGTGACAGGAATGCTGATCAGGTGGATCAGAACAAGGGACAGGCCGATCGGCACGCCCGCCATGTCCTTGATCGCATCACGGTGGGTCGTGCCAAGGATCACGAGCAGGAAGAAGAAGGTCAGCAGCACCTCGGTGATCAGGGCCGCCCAGAATCCATAGCCGCCTGGCGAATGGGCTCCGAAGCCGTTGGTGGCCAGCGGGTTGCTGCCACTCAGCTCGAAGCCCTTGCGACCGCTGGCGATTCCGTAAAGAAGTCCACCGGCCATGATGCCGCCCAGGACCTGGGCGACGATGTAAGGAAGAAGGGCGGAGCCAGGGAAGCGGCCGCTTGCCCAGAGGCCGAAACTCACGGCCGGATTGATGTGGCAGCCTGAGATGTGGCCAATGGCGTAGGCCATGGTGAGCAGGGTGAGACCGAAGGCCAGGGCCACCCCAACGAACCCGAGCCCGAGCGGATTGCTTTCCGCCTGGGCGTAGGGAAACACGGCCGCCAGCACGGCGCTGCCGCAGCCACCGAACACGAGCCAGAAGGTGCCGATCAGTTCCGCGAGGAACCGTTTCGACATGGGAACTGCAACGGTCATGGTCGGGCGGTTGCCGGCAACAAGGCCCCAGCCTAGGTAACGGCGTCCGGCAGCAACCCTCGTGACCAGAGAGACGGCTGGGCAGCTCCCCACCCCCCACGGCCCGTTCTCTCCCGTCAGCCTGTTCTCGCTGACCCCTCCGCCATCCCCCTGATCAGCCCCCTGCCCTCGTCTGCAGAGCCCTGGCGGCCTCCTCCCGATCATCGAAATGCACCTTGGTGGTGCCGAGGATCTGGTAGTCCTCGTGTCCCTTGCCGGCGATCAGCACCAGGTCCTCCGGCGCCGCGGCGGCGATGGCGGCGGCGATCGCCGCCGCCCGGTCCCCTTCCACCACCAGCTCGGTGCCGGCGGGGATGCCGGCCACCACGTCCTCGAGGATCCGCTGGGGATCCTCCGTGCGGGGGTTGTCGGAGGTCACCACCACCGCGTCGGCCAGCCGGGCGGCGATCGCCGCCATCAGGGGCCGCTTGGTGCGGTCCCGGTCACCGCCGCAGCCGAACACGCAGATCAGCCGCCCCTGGCTGAAGGGCCGGCAGGCCGCCAGGGCATTGGCGAGGCCGTCGGGGGTGTGGGCGTAATCCACCAGCACCGACGGCAGGAGAACCCCCGCCGGCCCGCTGACCCGCTCCATGCGTCCCGGCACCCCCCGGAAGCTGGCCAGGCCGTCGAGCAGCGGCGGCAGGGCCAGACCCTGCTGCAGCAGGGCCCCCACCGCCTCCAGCAGGTTCATCAGGTTGAAGCGACCCACCAGGGGCGAGCGGAAGGCCCCCTCCCCAAGCGGGCTGTGGAGGCGGCCGCTCACCCCATCGGCGCCCATCACCAGCTCGCTGATGTGCAGCTCCACCGCCGGATCCTCCAGGGAACTGCGCCAGCAGGGGCCGGCGCCGGATCCCCGCCCGGCCGTTCCCAGCCGCTCGGCCAGGCGGGCCCCCCAGGGGTCATCCACGTTGACCACGGCGCCCCCGTCGAGCAGATCAGGGGCGAACAGCCGCGCCTTGGCCTCGAAGTAGGCCTCCATCGAC
>CAZBMT010000234.1:0-4674 GCA_964492645.1 uncultured Cyanobium sp.
TAGCGGCCCAGCATGCGGCCGCTGAGCCACTCCCGCCACAGCAGCCCCAGCTTGGGAATCAGGTAGCTCTGGATGGCGCGGATGGGCAGGGCCAGCACCAGGCAGAAGGCGTAGATGGCGACGATCTTCCAGAACTCCTCCGCCTTGTACGCCACCAGGGCGTTCTCGATGTTCCGGGCGATGAAGCTGATGCCGACGTTGATGCCGTTGATCACCAGGATCAGCAGGGCGATGATGCCGAGCAGCAGCCAGGGAAGCCAGCGCCCCTGGCGCAGCTTGGCCCGCAGGCTGATGAAGGCGCCCAGGCCGGCGGCGAACAGCACCATGATCACGATGCCGATCGGCCCGCTCCAGACCGCGGCCACCTGCTCGGGCACCCCGGGCAGGAAGCGGTTGCGCAGCTCGGGGATCCAGGCCCCGGCCGCCGCCACCGCGCCGGTGAGAAGGAGGAGGGTGACGCCCACCACCACCGCCAGCAGGGCCACCACCAGGATCAGGAACTGGCCGCTGCCACCGCCGCCTTCGTCGAGGGGCAGGAAGTAGGGCTGGGCCAGGCGCTGCAGCTTGCCCAGCTGCTCGCGGAGGGCCTTCAGGGGGGTCATGGGCGTGGGCGGATCGCGCCATTCTCTCCGCCGGCCCCACCCGGCGGGGGCGCGGTGTGCAGCCGGTGATCAGCCCGGCGGCCAGGCCAGCGGGCGGCCGCCGATCACGTGCACATGCAGGTGGAACACGGTCTGGCCGGCCTCGGCGCCGCTGTTGATCACCGTGCGCCAGCTCTCGAGCCCCTCCAGCCGGGCCACCCTGGCCGCCACCAGCAGCAGGTGGCCCAGCAGGGCCTGGTGCTCATCCGTAGCCTCCCCCAGCTGGGCGATCGGCTCACGGGGGATCACCAGCACGTGCACCGGTGCCTGGGGGTTCACATCCCGGAAGGCGAGGCAGAGGTCGTCGGCATAGACCTCCTGGCAGGGAATCTCGCCGCGCAGGATGCGGCCGAAGATGGTGTCGCTGCTGGCCATGGCACGCCGGGAAGTGGTCGGGAGGTGGCACTGAACGGGCAGGGAGCTCCGCAGGTGATGTTGGCACGGTGCAGCAGCGGGGCCCTGCGGGGCGTGGAGGCCCTGCCGGTGACGGTGGAGGTGGACATCGCCCCGGGGCTGCCGGGGCTGCGGGTGGTGGGCCTGGCGGATGCGGCGGCCCAGGAGTCGCGGGAGCGGGTGCGGGGGGCGCTGCGCAACGGCGGCCTGCGGGTGCCCCTCACCCGGGTGGTGGTCAACCTGGCCCCCGCCGACCTGCCCAAGGCGGGCCCCGGCTTCGATCTGCCCATCGCCCTGGGGCTGCTGGTGGCCAGCCAGCAGCTGGCCACCGCCCAAGTGGAAGGGATATGGAGCGCGGGGGAGCTGGGCCTTGACGGCCGGCTGCGGGCGATCCGGGGGGTGCTGGCTCTGGCCCTGGCGGCGCGGCGACACGGGGCCCGGGCCCTGGTGGTGCCGGCGGCCAACGCCGCCGAGGCCGCCCTGGTGGAGGGGCTGCCGGTCTGGGGAGCCGACCATCTCGGGGAGGTGGTGGGCCTGCTGCGGGATCCGGGGTGCGTTGCGGCGCCCGCGGCGGCGGTGCCGCCGGAGCCGGCGCTGGCCGCTGCCGACCTGGCCGAGGTACGGGGCCAGGCCCATGGGCGGCGGGCCCTGGAGATCGCTGCCGCCGGCGGCCACCACCTGCTGCTGGTGGGGGCGCCCGGCAGCGGCAAGACGATGCTGGCCCGACGGCTTCCGGCGCTGCTGCCCCCCCTTTCGCATCAGGAAGCCCTGGAGGTCACCCAGCTCCACTCCCTGGCGGGGCTGCTGGGGGAGGGGGCCGGGCTGCGGCGCCAGCGCCCCTTCCGCAGCCCCCACCACGGCTGCTCCGCCGCCGCCCTGATCGGTGGCGGCGCCGTGCCCAGGCCGGGGGAACTGAGCCTGGCCCACCACGGCGTCCTGTTCCTCGATGAGCTGGCGGAGTTCCGCCGGGAGGTGCTCGACCAGCTGCGCCAGCCCCTGGAGGAGGGCGAGCTGTGGATCAGCCGCGCCCGGCAGCGCTGCCGCTTCCCCAGCCGCGTGCTGCTGGTGGCGGCCACCAACCCCTGCCCCTGCGGCTGGTACGGCGACCCCAGCCAGAGCTGCCGCTGCGGTGAGGCCCAGCGGCGCCGTCACTGGGGGCGCCTCTCCGGGCCCCTGCTCGACCGGATCGACCTGCAGGTGGTGATGCGCCGCCCGGAGGCCCGGGACCTGGGCGGGGCCTACCGAGAGCGGGCGGATGGGCCGCAGCCCGCCGGCGAGTCGAGTGCGGTGGTGGCGCTACGGGTGGCGGCGGCGCGCCGGCGCATGGGAGCGCGCAACCCCCATGGAGCGGCCAACGGCCAACTGGATGGACCTTCGCTGGCGGCGGTGGTGGATCCGGCGCCGGAGGCCCTGGCGCTGTGGGAGCGGGCCATCAGCCAGCGGCGCCTCTCCGCCAGGGGGGCGGAGCGGGTGCTGCGGGTGGCCCGCACCATCGCCGATCTGGCCGGCGAGGAGCGCGTTGCCAGCGGCGCCATCGCCGAGGCCCTCAGCTACCGCTCCTTCGAGCGGGTCGACTGAGGAACGCTCCGCAACGAGCCGAGGGCCCAGGCGAAGGGGTGCGGCCTCAGCGGCGGCGGCGGCGCGGCGGGCTGTCGCTGTAGGGCTGCACGCCGATCAGGGGCGGCCGGTGCTGGGCCTCCTCACCGGGGTTCCCCCAGGCATGGTTGATGGTGTCGGCCAACCAGAGACTGAACTGCTCAAGCGCTGAAGCAGACCGTGCGTGGCCTGCGGTGGGGGCGAGAGGATGGGCCATGGACCCTGCTGCAATGGCCTCTCCAGCCTGGAACCAGGCGAAGGTCAGGACAACAGGTACAACCACCTGAATCGCTGCCCCGAAGCGAGGTTCAGCGGCGACGGCGGCGCTGCTGGGCCTTGCGCTTGTACTTCTCGGTGGGGGTTTCGTGGTGGCGCAGCCGCTTCAGATCGGCAAAGATGCCCGCCTTGGACACCTGGCGCTTGAAGCGGCGCAGGGCCGATTCGATGCCTTCGTTTTCGCCGACGGTGACCTGGGTCATGAAGTACTGCTGAGACGTTCGCAGCTTTGCACCCTAGCAAGCTGGGCTTCTGGGCCTCGCCTCAGAGCTTGGTGGCGGGGTCAACCGGCGGAGCCACCGGCTGCTGGGCGGCAGCGGGCTGGGTTGGCTGGGCGGGCTCGATCGGGGCGGGCTGGGCGGCGGTGGCTGCCGTTCCCGGCCAGCTGTCGGCGTAGACGTACAGGTGGCCGAGGTTGCGGCCGCCGAACTGACGCCGCATCAGCCGCCAGCCTGGCTCCATGTGGAGCTTGAGGAACCCGGGCGCGCTGCCCCGGGTGCGGGCCACCACCATCTCAGGGCCGGCCCCGGCCCTGGTGGGGAAGGCCAGCAGCAGCATGTCGCCGCCGCTGCGGGTGACCATCAGCCGATAGGAGGTGGCCAGGTCCTGGCCGCCCACCCGCACGGAGTAGCCGTTGGCGTCGATGTAGCGGTTGCAGATGCCGGTGAAATCGAAGGTGGCCAGCAGGGGGTTCACCGGGGAGGGCAGGCCTTCGCCCACCTCGAAGCAGGGGCGCACCGGCTTGAGCTGCTCGTAGATGTTGAGCTGGGCCTTGTCACCCCTGGTGCCGATGGGGGCCGCCACCATGACGAAACTCTGCTGGTCCACCTCGGCGGCGGCGAACAGGGCGGAGGCGCGGACGGGGGCGGGGCCTGCGGTGGCCAGCGTGGTCGCCAGCACCGTCAGGGCCGCCAGGCCTGCGCGGGGAAGCACGGGGAGGGTCACGGCGTTCATCGAAGCGGCCTGAATCGTATGAACGGCAACCACCGGAAACCAGCCCGTATGTCCCAATCGGGCGGCCGGTTGTCGGGCCGGCCGAGGCCTCCGGCGGAACCGCAGGGCTCTCAGGCGGGCTTGTTGATCCGGATCGCCACCAGCAGGGCCAGCACCGTGCCCGGCAGGCTGCCCGCCAGGATCCAGCGCGTGGCCTGCACGCCCAGGTCAGGGTCGCCATAGGACAGCTCGAAGATCGATCCGGTGGCGGCGATGCCGAGCAGGCAGGCCAGGCCCAGAAAGAGGCCGGCCAGGGGTTTCATCGGCATGGGATCAGCGGATCGACTGGACGTCGGAGCGGCGGAAGCCCTGCTGCTGCAGGCCCTCGTTGAGGCTGAGCTCGTCGGTGACCCGATCGACGAACAGCACGCCGTTGAGATGGTCCATCTCGTGCTGGATGCAGCGGGCCAGCAGGCCGTCGGCCTTGAGGCGGCGGGGGCGGCCCGTCTCGTCGCGGAAGCTCACCTCCACCACCGACGGACGCACCACATTGAGGTAGACCCCGGGGATGCTCAGACAGCCCTCCTCGTAGGTGTTGAAGGAGGCACCGGCGGCCGTGATCTCCGGGTTGATCAGCACCAGAGGCGGGGTGGCGGCCTCCTCCAGATCCAGATCGATCACCAGTAACTGGCGATGCACGCCCACCTGGGGGGCCGCCAGGCCAATGCCCTTGGCGGTGTACATGCTGCGCAGCATGTCGCGGGCCAGATCGCGGACGGAAGCATCCACCTTGCTGATCCGCCGGGCCGGGGCCCGCAGCTCCTTCGAGCCCAGC
>CAZBMT010000235.1:0-4634 GCA_964492645.1 uncultured Cyanobium sp.
CTGCAGGCGGGGGTGCACGTGCTGATCGAGAAGCCGATCGCGGCCACCCAGGAGGAGGCGGCCGACCTGATCGGTGCGGCCGAGGCGGCCGGACGCCTGCTGCAGGTGGGCCACATCGAGCGTTTCAACCCCGCTTTCCGGGAGCTGCTGCGGGTGGTGGCCGATGAGGAGGTGGTGGTGCTCGAGGCCCGGCGCCACAGCCCGAACGCCGACCGGGCCAACGATGTGTCGGTGGTGCTGGATCTGATGATCCACGACATCGATCTGGTGCTCGAACTGGCGGCCTCGCCGGTGGTGCGGCTGGCGGCGGCCGGGGGGCGCAGCTCCGATGGTCCGATCGACTACGTCAACGCGACCCTCGGCTTCGCCAACGGCGTGGTGGCCAGCCTCACGGCCAGCAAGATGGCCCACCGCAAGATCCGCAGCCTCAGCGCCCACTGCCGCAGCAGCCTGATGGAGACGGATTTCCTCAACCGCAACCTGCGCATCCACCGGCGCTCCCATGAATCGGTCAGCGCCGACCACGGCGAGCTGCTCTACCGCAATGACGGCTTCATTGAAGAGGTGAGCACCACCTCGATCGAACCGCTCTACGCCGAACTCGAGCACTTCCTGCAGTGCGTGCGTGGCCGGGAGACCCCTGCCGTGGACGGCCTTCAGGCCTCCCGGGCCCTGCAGCTGGCCGACCTGATCGAGCAGTGCGTCGAGCAGCCCAACCTCTGCATGGCCCTCGACGCCCCGATCTAGACACCCGCCGCGGGGATCATCGCGGCAGGGGCCGCGTCCCTGTCGGCCAGCTCCTGCAGGGCCAGCAACTGCCAGCGGCGGCAGTCGGCGGGGGAGGAGCGGTAGAAGAGGTCCCAGGCCTCAGCCTTGTGGCGGCCATAGGCGGCGCTCGGCACCTCGGGATGACGCTGCTGCCAGCCCACCCGCACGGCGTGGCCGATCACCACGTCGAGGGCCAGGTCATCGTCGAACTGCACCTGGGGGTTGGCGGCCACGAAGGCCATCAGGGTGAGCAGGGTCTCGATGCAGAGCCGGCGGTACTCCGGCGCTTCGATCTTGCTCAGCAGATGCTCCACCAGGATCGCGAAGTTCTTCTCCCCCGGCGTCTTCTCGCGCAGCAGGGGCGCGCTCTCCAGCCGGTTGCGCCGCTCCAGCTTGTCGCCGATCACCAGACCCCGGCAGTGGTGCAGCAGGTCCCAGATGCCCGGATAGAAGTCCTTCGGCACCCGTTGCAGTGCTCCGAGCCGCATGCGGTGCTGCAGCCAGCTGCCGTCCCTGGGCAGTTCCGCCAGGGGGTCGGGCACCTCCCAGCGCACCCGCCCGCGCAGGTGCAACTGCTCCTTGCGCTGCAGGGAGGCCCGGGCGTGCTCCACGTCGGCCAGCACGGCCCGCAGCCGGCGCCGGATGGCGTGGGGCGGCAGGCCGCAGAGGGCCTCGAAGGCCTCGCTGGGGCTGAGGTTGGCCTCCGCCGCCAGCTCGCCGGTGAGCAGCAGCAGGAACTGCCCCAGCTGCAGGGTGAGGCTGCCGCTGAGCAGATCGACATCGGAGCGGGCCAGGGCGTCGATGGCCAGCAGCAGCTCCTGCTGCAGCATCCACTCCCGGCCGTCCTCGCCGCTGAAGCGGCGCACCATGGCCGCGATCGCCAGGCTGCCCTCCGGATGGCTGAGCAGCGAATCGCGCGTGTAGTTGCGGCCCACCACCACCTGCTTCTGGCGCAGCAGCAGGTCGGTGAGGGCATCCTCCAGCTGGGGGTGCACCAGACCCATGGCACCGGCGGCCCGGCGCACCACGCTCCAGTCGGCGTCGGCGAGGGCGCGGCGATACACCTCCTCGAGCAGCACCATCAGCCGCACCCCCGGGCCGCTGCGGGGGCCCTGCAGGCGGGCATTGGGGCCGAGCCGGCGGCTCAGCAGCTCCAGCACCTCGGCCTGTTCCTCCAGCGAGCGGCTGGCCCAGAGCCTGTCCACCAGATGGGCCAGCGGCACGTCCTCCAGCTCCTGCTCCTGGCGGGCAGTGAGCGGCTGGTGGCTGGAACTGGGGGGCAGCAGGGTGTGGCCATCCGGCACCAGGTCGCAGGCCGCCAGCGCCTGGGGCGGCAGGTCGACCAGGCTGGCGATGGGCACCAGCTCCTCCAGCGACACCAGGCGCACCGGCACCGAGCCCAGCTGGCCCCGCAGCAGATCGCGGCCCAGACTCAGGAAGGCCCCGGGGTCGCGGCGGAAGGGACCGGCGGCGACCGGCACCAGCAGCAGCGGGGCGCCGGCACCCCGCCAGTGGCGCTGCAGCACCCGCACCTCGGTCGCCACCGTGTCCACCAGCACCTGGGCATCGTCGGCCAGGTAGAAGGTGTCCTCCTCCAGCACCGCCGGCAGGAAGCCGATCAGCTCGCCGTCGTGGCGGTAGAGCCGGGCGGTGGCCTGGGTCTCCATGCGCACCGGCGGGTGGCCCGAAAGCCCGAGGCGGCCGTTGGCGCCCACCGTCGCCAGGCGCCGGGCCAGCTCGCGGGAGCTGGCCACCCGCAGGGGGGACGACCCGTTCCCGGCAGGCCGCACCGGCAGGCCGGCCTCCGCTAGGGCCGCGGCGATGCTGTCGTCGGCCGGAGCCAGGGCCACCAGCACCTCCTCGGCCCCCGGGGAGCTGGGGTGGCGGCGTCCGCAGGGATCGAGATCCTCGGCGGTGATCAGGCCGTGCAGCAGCAGGTCCGCCAGCCAGGTGAGGCTCTGGGTCCAGAGCAGGGGCACGTTCTCGTTGGGGACGCGGATCTGGCTGCCGGGCTGGCGTCGCTCGGCCTCGATCAGCGGCTCCGGCACAAGGTAGAGCTCCGGCAGCAGCCCCTCCCCGTCGACCGACACGCTCAGCTCCTCCAGCTGCTGCCGCCACTGGCGGGCCTCCTCCCAGCGACCCTCGCAGCAGGCGGTGATCAGCTCGTAGGCCAGAAACAGGGGCCACTCGCATTCGATGTGCTCGAACTGGGCCAGCTCCTCCCGCTCGTAGTGGAGCCGGGTCACGTCCTCGATCACGGTCTGGTGGCCGTCGCGGCGGAAGCGCTTGTAGCCGTAGGACCCGGCCAGCTCGCCGCGGATCTTCTCCCGGGTGCGTGCCACCAGCGCCGGATCCTCCACCGCCCAGGCGGGGTAGCCGATCACCGACAGGCAGGCGCTGTCGGCCTCCTTGCTGGCGGATTCCCTGGGCAGCAGGCCCCGCAGGGCACGCCGCAGCCGGACGATGGCGTCATGGGGAATGGTCAGGCAGCTGCTGCCGTCGCCATGGGGGCCGTAGAGATCCAGATCCACCAGGGTCTCAAGGGCCGCCTTGACCATGCCGATCGAGCTGGCGTTGCGTTCCGGCTGGCCGTGGTTGCCCTTGTCGCCCCGCTCCCAGATGCCATAGTCGGCCACCCGGTAGGCCCGGGCCACGTAGTAGACAAGGTTCTGGAGGAAGTCGCGCTCGTGGCTGGTCTGCACGATCACCAGGCCCGAGCGGGTGAGCTGGGCGAGCTGCAGCAGGAACAGGGCGGTGGCGTCGAGCTGCAGATGGCCCCAGCCGTCGTCGGCCACCACCGGATCCCCCGTGGCGGTGTCGAACTTGGCGTGGATGGCGTCGAGGCGCTCGAGGCTGGTCTTGAAGCGCTCCACCTTCGCCGACTGGCGCATCATCGAGCGCATCAGCCCCCGCATCAGATGCAGCACCCGCTGCTCCAGCTCGAAGCTGCGGCGGCAGGGCCCCTGCAGCCGCCGGTGGGCCAGGGCAAGCCCCCACACGCACTGGATGGAGTACACACAGTCCCGCACCCAGGCGTCGCCGTAGTTGCCGTGCACGGTGCTGGCGGTGCTGGCGGGCAGCAGGCCGGTGATCGGATGCTGGCGCCGGAGGACGACGTGCTCGATGCGGCGGTCGAGCCGTTCGAGAAGCTCCCGGGCCTCCGCTTCGCCGTTGCTCGCCGTGCTCATGGTGGTCGCGTCAGGACGGGGCGCGCCGGTGGCTGCGGCCGTGGAACCAGGCCATAGATTCTCCCCGCCGTCGTTCCTTCCCATGGCAGCCCTCGCGACCACGTCGGTCCGTGCCCGCGTCCTGGGCATTCCTGTGAATGTAAGCAACGACGTCTTCCGGGACGCCGTGGCCCTGCATGCGTCCGGCGGCGGCCAGGTCGTCACCCTCAATGCCGAGATGACGATGGCGGCCCGGGAGGATCCGGCCCTGGGGGCGGCGATCGAGTCGGCCCGGATGGTCATCCCCGATGGGGCCGGTGTGGTGTGGGCCCTGGGGCGGCAGGGACACCGGGTGCGTCGTGCCCCGGGCATCGAGCTGGCCCGCCGCCTGCTCGACCATGCGGCCGCCAGCGGCTGGAGGGTGGCCCTGGTGGGGGCGAGTCCGGCGGTGATGGATCAGCTGCGCGATCGCCTGCTCCACGACCTGCCGGGGCTGAAGCTCGTGTTCAGCGTCCACGGCTACCAGAGTCCGGACGCCTGGCCCGGGCTGGAGCACCAGCTGCTGCAGTGCCGCCCCGATCTGGTGCTGGTGGCCCTGGGGGTGCCCCGTCAGGAGACCTGGATCCAGGCGCTGCCCGAACCCCGCAGCGGCCTCTGGATGGGGGTGGGCGGCAGCTTCGACATCTGGGCCGGCACCAA
>CAZBMT010000236.1:0-4607 GCA_964492645.1 uncultured Cyanobium sp.
CCCCCGACCATGACGACCCCCGAACTCTTCGTCGGCATCACCAGCTGGAACAGCGAGCTGTTCCTGCCCCACTGCCTGGAGGCGCTCAGAGGCACCACCCGGGGCCTGGAGACGCACGTCTGCGTGCTGGACAACGGCTCCACCGACCGTTCGGTGGCGATCGCCAGCGAGCGTGGGGCCGAGGTGGTGCAGCGCCGCTGCAGCCAGCCGGACGCTCTCAATGCCCTGCTGAACCGTTCCCGTTCCCCGTACACGCTGCTGCTGCATGCGGACGTGATCCTGCTGGCACCGGACTGGTTCGAGCTGTGCCGTTCGCGTTTCAGCGAGGGGGTGGCGCTGGTGTCGCCGCAGGACATCGGCTGCGGACCGCTCACCCGCCCCTTCGGTGCCGGCATGCCGGAGAGCTCCTTCCTGCTCATCCACACCCGGCGGTTCCGTCGCTGCCGGCGCCTCCACTGGCGGCGCAAGGGACGGTTGCCGCGTCCCCGCTACGAGGTCGACTTCCACGGCCCCCACATCACCCACCATCTGCCGATGGAGCTGGAGCGGCGCCGGCTCACCTGGGTGCCCATGGACGTCTACGTGTCCAACAGGGCCAGCGAGGCGCTGTTCACGCCGGCCACGCCGCCGGCGGTGTGGAGCGACGAGCTGGCCTACCTGCGCTACGGCCTCGGCAACTTCTACGGCCTCGACGGCACGATCACCCACTACCACAACTGGTACGACCGCATCGCCGCCCGCGAGAAGAGCGAAACGGCGCCGAACCCGGCTCGCAAGGATTTCCCGGTGGACTTCATCCGCTCCTACACCCACCGGCTGCTGGAGGACTACACCGCCGGCAGGCTGGAGCTGCCCACCGACCTGAGCACCACCCGCACCCCCAGGGCGCTCTAGCCCACCGCCTTCTCCATGCCCGGTTCCCCGTCGCCACGGCCGATCGCCGCCCACTTCCTGCTGGTGCCGGAGCTGCTGCATTCGCCCCCCAACGAGGCGATCATCTCCGCGTTGCTGGAGAACGGCTACGACGTCCACGTCTTCGCCCCCGGGCCCTGCGGCAGCACCGCCCCCTACGGCGACCGGGTCAGCACCCATCCGGTGGCCTATTCCATGCGCTGGCTGCTCAGCCAGGCCTGGCGCCTCCGCTGGCGCCGCTACGCCTGCTTCTCCGGCACCACCGAGGACCCCATCGCCGTGGTGGGGGTGCTGGCCCGCCTGCACCGCCGTCCCTCCTTCATCCTCGGGGACGAGATCCGCGCCGGCAGCTACCGGGGCCCCCGGTCGGAGCGCTGGAAACGGCTCTGCCTGCAGGCCTACCGGCGGGCGGGCTTCACCATCGTCAACGACACCCACCGGGTGGATCTGGTGCGGGACTACGCCGGCCTGCCGCCGGCCCAGCCGGTGCTGGTCTACCCGGGCTGCTTTCGCGAGCCACCGCCGCGGGATCCGGACCTGCGCCGGGAGCTTCGCCAGCGCTGGGGCCTGCCGCCGGACGCCCTCACCCTGGCCATCTCGGGGGGGTTCAACCTCACCGCCGGCGCCGACTGGCTCCTCGACGCCCTGCACGAGGATCCGACCCTGTGCGCCGTGGTCCAGCCGCTGGGGGTGGATCCGCTGGCCCTCTATCTGCTGCGGCGCCTGAGCCTGGGGGGCCGGCTCCACATCGAAACGGGGCGCCTCTCCTGGCAGGACGCCTGGCGGTCGGCGGTGGGCTACGACATCGGCCTGGCGGTGTACACCAATCCGGCCCCCCAGTTCCAGGCCATGGGTGTCAGCTCCAATCGGCTGTGCATGTACCTGGCCATGGGGGTGCCGGTGATCTGCAGCCGCCAGCCCAGCTTCCGGTTCGTCGAGGACTTCGGCTGTGGCGTGATGGTCGACGACGGCGCCGGCTTCCTGGCAGCGGCCCGTCACCTGGGGGCCGACCTGGAAGCCCGGCGGGAGGACTGCGCCCGCTGCTTCCACGACCACATCCGCCCCCGGGAGCGCTACCGCGCCCTGGTGGAGGCGATCGCCGCCCTGGGGCGCCCCTGAGGGAAACCCATCACCGTCGCCATGTCCCGTTCCTCCCTCAACCTGCGCCTCTACCTCGCCGCCCGGGCGGTGGTACACGGCAGCCGAAGCCGCATCCCGCGGATGCTGCTGCCGCCGCGACGGCCCCTCGGGGATCGCTTCACGATCGCGATCACCACCTTCGAGGCCCGCTACGAGCGCTACTTCCGTCCCCTCTACCGCTCCCTGCGGCGCAGCTTCCCCGAGGTGCCGATCCTGGTGGCCGTCAACGGCCACGGCGATTCCGCCAGCCAGCGCCGCTACCTGGAGCGGCTGTGCGCCGAACTGGCCGAAGGCGAGCCACCCCATCGCCGCTTCCTGCTGCATGAGCGGGTGGTGGGGCTCTGCCAGATGTGGAACGAACTGCTCCAGGCCAGTCCCACGGCCACCACCCTGGTGCTCAACGACGATCTGCGCATCAACCCCTTCCTGCGGCGCTGGGCCGAGGCCATGGACTGGGAGTCCGTGGGCCTCAGCCTGCTCAACAACACCTGGTCCCATTTCGCCATCGGCCGCCGCTGCTGGGAGCGCATCGGCGCCTTCGACCAGAGCTTCAGCGGCATCGGCTTCGAGGACATGGACTACACCGCCAGGGCCTCGCTCGCGGGAGTGGAGATCGGGGGCGTCGCCTGCCCTTACCTGCACCACGCCAACGACCAGCCGGACACCACCTCCTTCGACGGCCAGTCGGAGCGGGTGTGGGGCAAGTACACCTCCGCCAACCAGGAGAGCTTCTTCCGCAAGTGGGAACGCTGCCCGGCACCGGAGGGGACCTACATCCGCCAGCTCGGTCACCACGTGCGGGCCGTCGCCCCCCTGACTCCCCTGCCCGTGCCGCCGTTGAACGCCGGCGGACCGGGGATCGTGCACCTGGACCGCACGCCATGAGGGTGCTGGTGCTCGCCCCCTCCGCCTACCTGCTCGGCGGGGTCCAGGACTGGCTGGCGAACCTGGTGCCGGGCCTGCGGGACGGTGGCCTGGAGGTGACCGTGGCGGTGCCCGACGGGGACCACCACCGCCATGGCCCCTACGCCCGGGCCTATCCGGCTCTGGCGCCCGAGCCGATCGCCAACCCCAGCGGCAGCGCCGAAGGCCGGATCCGCGCCATCAGCGACCTGCTGGGCCGGCTGAATCCCGAGCTCGTGCTCGGCGTCAACCTGGTCGACCTCTACCCCGCCGCCCGGCGTGCACGGCGACGGGGGCGGTTCCACGGACGGGTGGCGATGACCCTGCATGCGCTGCAGGCGGAGTACTTCGACGACCTGCGCCGCCACGGCGCCGGCATCGACGCGGTGATCGCCACCAATCGCCTGGCCTGCAGGCTGGCGAGCGCGTGGGGCGGGATCGATCCGGCCCGGGTGCTCTACGCCCCCTACGGCGTGCCGGTGCCGCCCTGGACGCTCCCCAACGGCGATCCGGCCACCAGCCTGCGGCTGGCCTGGGTGGGCCGGCTGGAGCAGGCCCAGAAACGGGTGCACGATCTGCCGCCTCTGCTGGAGGCGCTCCAGGCCCGGGGCCTCGACGTCCAGCTCAGCATCGCCGGCGACGGCGAGGAGCGTCCTGCCCTGGAGGCGTCCCTGGCCCACTGGATCGGGCGGGGGAGCGCGCGGATGCTCGGCCACGTCGATCAGGGCCGGCTGGCGGCGGAGGTCTACGGCCATCACCATGCCCTGGTGATCACCTCCTCCTGGGAGACGGGCCCGATCGTGGCCTGGCAGGCCATGGCCAGCGGCATGGCCGTGGTGAGCAGCCGCTACGTGGGCGCCGGCCTGGAGGGGGCCCTGGTCCACGACGCCACGGCCCTGGTGTTTCCCTGCGGGGATGTGGAGGCCGCCGCCGGCGAACTGGCGCGGCTGCGGGACCCGGCCCTGCTGGAGCGGCTCTCCAGGGCCGGTCACGCCCTGGTGGCGGGGCGCTACAGCCAGGCGGCCTCCCTGGCCGCCTGGCGGCGGGCACTCGACCAGGTGATGGCACTGGCCCCCTTGCCGGAGGCGCTCTCCGAGCCGGCGCCGGCCCCCGCCGGTCGGCTGGACCGCTGGCTGGGCCCCCGGCGCGGCGAGGACCTGCGCCGGCTGCTGGGGCTGCGCTTCCGCCACGGCAGCGCCGGCAGCGAGTGGCCCCACTCCGGCGACGACGGGGCTGCCGCGGGCGCCGGGGCCGAGGGCCTGCTGGCGGCGGCGACCGGCCTCGACGCTCCCGGTGCCTCCCATGGCTGAAGCGACGGCGCCCACCCGGCGGGAGCGGCTGGGGGTTTGGCTGAAGGACCGGCTCCGCTACGAGTGGGCCCTGCGCCGTCCGGCCCCGGCCCCGCTCGGCATCGCCAACCGCCGCGAGCGGCTGGAGGCGGCCCCCGACGGCCTCGGTCAGGCCTGCCTGTGGCGCTACACCTCCCGCCTGCACGCTCCCGCCGTGCAGCCGGAACTGGGCCGGCGCCTGCTGCGGCGCTGCCTGGCGACGGCACCGATCCGGCGCCAGGCCGCCCCCGGCTGGGCCGAGGGGCCGCCGGACTTGAGCGTGCTGATCGGCCACCGGGGCACCGAGCGGCTGCCCCTGCTGCT
>CAZBMT010000237.1:0-4573 GCA_964492645.1 uncultured Cyanobium sp.
ATGAGCCAGCGTCTGAGGAGTCTGGCGACGCTGAAGACCATGGGCCAGGTCCCCGATCCGCGGCTCGTCCCGACCGACACGGTGGGCGGCCCCGACCGTCAGGGCCTGGGCCCTTCGTTGTGGCGATGCCCAGCACCTTCACCAGCTCGAGGACCCTGCTTCGTCTCAGCTGCAGCAGCGCCACAAGCTCAGCCAGGCGCACACCATCGGCGGGATCCGCAGCAGTTCAACAGGCCCGCAGGCCTGGGGAGGAAGGCATCGGATCGAGGGACCCCAAGGCGGCGCGCTCGGCCGGCCGGTGGGCGGGATGGGGAGGTGGGGCTGCCCCGGGGTTCTTCTGATTCAACTGCGGGCACCCGGAAGGAATATCCCTCAACGAATCCGACGCCCTCCGCAGTCATAGCGCTTGAGATCAGAAGGATCTTGCTCGCCGGGATTTTTAGAGACGTACTTAAACGAGATCTCAAACGTGGCCTGGGGGTCGGCTCTGCAGAACTTAGCAGAATCTTCAATGATCACATCGATACAGCCATTGCCATCGGACTTTGCATAGGGAGTGCTCGTGATACTCTTTTGTGTTTGATTTGGAAAGCCAGGCGACACGAAATAGGTAAACACAATCTGGATTTCCCGATTTGGCATGAATCCACAGCGCCGGAGCCGCAAACCCTGTTGGGTGAAGGGCAAGTCATCCTGGACAAGCTCAAACGGCCGCCAAGGCAAACCCAAGAGAGTTACAACTCTGGAAACGAGCCACTGGAACCGTTTCCTAAGATTAACCGTACTGAAAAGAGTGAACATTTTCAGCTGGCTTGGTATCATTCTTATTCTCCCACAGCGCTCGGTAAGCGTTTGGAGTCTCCACCAGCTGGCGCCAGCCAGCACGGAAGGGCCCGCGCTGCTGCCTGATTGCTGAGCCGTCCCCTGCCCGGGACAACCACCACCGTGGCCCGCCTGGGCACGCCAGTGCGCCGCCACCGCCTCGGGCACCTTGCGGTTGAGTCGCTGCGGGCGCATGGGTGCCGGGCCGGTAGCCCGGGTGGTGGAGAACCTGCTGCAGCAGGAGTTCGCGCCGCCGGATCTGCACAAATCAGAATTCCAGAACCTCTGCCGCTTGTTCCCCGGGGCCTGGCATCAGAGCAGGGCCTGAACGCTGGCTACCTTCTCCTCCAGGGTCTGGTCCTTGTCAGTGCGGGTGTTGATCTTCACGGTGGTGTAGACACGGGGGCAGCCCATGGCATGCACCGCCTGGTGGCAGGCCTCGATCGCGGCGAACACCGGCTCCCACTCCCCTTCGATCGCCGTGCCGTTGGGGTGCAGCTGGATTTTGAGGCCGGCTTCTGTGAGCACCTTCTCGCAGGCGGCGATGTAGGGGGCCAGGTGCACGCCCACGCCGATCGGCACCACGCACAGATCCACGATCACCTTCATGGTCAGCCTTGCGGGACTGCCTCCATCGTGGAAGCAACTGCCCGGTCGCTGCCGTGTCCCTCTTTCCGCCGCTGATGTTCGTTCATGCCCTGGCGGCCAGGGTGTGGACCGGCGCCCATCTGGTGCTGGTCCTGGGGGTGCTGCCCAGGGCGCTGCGGGCGCAGAGTGCAGGCCAGATCCGGGCTTTTGAGGAGACGTTCGAGCCGCTGGGGCTCACGGCCCTGGCGATCCAGGGAGGACTCATTCGCCTGGGTGGCCTGGGCTGAGTGCGTTTCATTCCCACAACAAAGCCCGGAGCGTTGGCCCCGGGCCTTTGTCTGCTCAGCCGTGGTGCCGCCCCAAGGGGGGTCGGGCGCAGCTGTGCGGTCGGTTGATCGTTTTCGGATCAGATGGTTTTCAGTTGTGGGCGGAGCTGCCGGCGCTGGCACCTGGGGCCAGGTGTCGATTGGAACGTTCCTTTGGGTCCGGGGCATCTAGGTCGATGCAGTGGAAGGCGACTGGGTTGAAACGCCAGGAACGTCAGTAGATCCGTCGAGAGTGTTGGAGCAGGGGCCGGATCGTCAGCGCGCTCCTACTGGCTGCTCAGGGGGAGTGTCTTCCATCCGTGGAGCCTCCGAATCCCGTTGCAGCCACGATGGGCCCGCCCAGCGGCGCCAGCAAGGGCAGCAGCCCATTCGACACCGGTCTTCACTGGGGGAAACAGGGGTTCATGAAGGGGGCTTCATGGCGCAAGGACAGTCCCCCTGGACGGTGTTGGCAGGATCCCCAGAGCCTGCAGGCTGCTGCGCCCCAGCCGCTCGCGTTTGGGGGCATCGGCAGCGCCGGCCATGGCGATGTTGAGGGCGAAGGGGGTGATCTGGTCCCCCGTCTTCACCCAGCCCACCCACCAACCCACGCCGGCGCCCGGGGCGTTCTGCCAGCCGGTCTTGGCATGCAGGCTCCAGCCAGGGCCGCTGTCCACCCGCGTGATCTCGGCCACCTGCCGCTGGGCCTGGGCCGGGAACGGCAGCGTCCGGTGGGCCAGGGCTGAGAGGAAGCGGGTCTGCTCCACCGCGCTGATCGCCAGGGGCCCCCGCAGCCAGAAGGTGGTCACGTTGCTGCCGATCTGCTGGTTGCCGTACCCGAGTCGCACGATCGCTTCGCCCATCCGTTGCAGGCCGATGCGACGGGCCAGCTCCTGATAGAGCGGCACATTGGACACCTTCATGGCACCGCGCAACCCCATTGGCTCCAGCCACTCGCGCATGAAAGGGTTGGCATCCCCGGTGTACGGGATCACCTCATCGACACTGCGCACGACTCCCAGCGACAGGCCGGTCAGGGCGTTGGCGATCTTGAAGGTGGAGGCGGGCGAGAAGCGCTGCTCCGCCCTCATCTGGTTGTGGCCGCGGAGCTCCCCGCTGCGCTCATCCAAAAGCACGAAAGTGCCCTCCACGCTGGCTTGGCGGAACAGCGCTGCCACAGCCGGCTCCTCGCGCCAGGGTTCAGCCGCCGCGGTAGCCCCGGCAGCCGTCACGGGCAGGGCCACCAGTGCCGCCGCCAGCAGGGTGCGTGGCGTGCCCATGGGTTCCAGGTGGTGACGGATGCCGGTCAGCTTCGCCCAGACTTCATGGGAGCACCAGCAGCAACAGGCGGTTACCCTCCGGGTCGAGCAGCCAGGCCTCGGCGCCGAACGGTTCCTGTCGCGGCGGATCCCACACGCTGGCGCCCAGCTCCAGGGCCATGTCGATCCAGGCGTGGAGCACGGCAAGGGCGCCTGTTGCATCCGCTTTTCGTTGCAGGCAGGGGACCAGACGACCCGGCTGCCGCGGCTGCGGCCGGCTTTTGGATGGGGCGTACAACTCCAACCAGCCGCCGGCGGGCCACGGAAGCCGCCAGTGGGTGCTGCTGAGGCCTGGCTGCGGCTCCCCGTGGAGCAGAGCGCCATAGAAGCGCGCCAGGGCGGCGGGATCGTCGGCGGCCAGTACGAGTGAGCCGGTGATCGCCCCGGTGATGACCTTGGCCTCGGGCTCAGGCATCCCGGATCAGCGGCAGAGAGCTGCTTGGCGTCCCACCGGCCGGATGCTGCTGACGGCAGCGCCTGGGGCGCGGCGCACGCGCAGCCGAACCGTGCCATGGGCTGGCCCCAGGTGTTCGATCAGGGCCTCACGGGCCTCGTGCTGCAGCTCCTCCAGGGTGGGCGCGGTGATGCGGATGGGCAGGGTTTCGGCCTCAGCTTCCAGGTAGCCGGGGCGTTCAACCAGAACGCGGAACACGACCTCTCGCATGCGGGGTATCTTCTTCTTTCCGGCACCATCCTTGGCCTGCTGAGGCGGGAGCGCAGGTGCGGCCGGATACGGGGAACCGATCCTGCGGGCACCTGCCCTGGCAATGTCAGGCAAGCCAACCCCGCCCAACGGCCAGCCTTGAGGCTTCCTGCACGGCCGTGATGCAGCGCTGGGGCAGCGCGGCGCCACTCTTCGCAGAAGCCTTCGGCCAGGCATCGTCCTGGCCCTGGGAGCGCAGCAGGTAGGGCTCGATCGTTTCCGGCGTCTCGATCAGCGCCAACAGTCCCGTGGTTCGCGCACCGAGAGAACCATCCGCGAGCAGACGGCTCACCAGGGCGTGCTCCCCCAGCTGCTCCCCTGCGAACAGCTCCTGACGCAGCACGCCCAGCAGCGACTGCTTGAGGGCATCGAGCTGGCCGGGCCTCAGCCGGCGGCTGTTGGGCAGGCCCCTCCGCAGGACCAGCGGGGATCGCGTTGGGGATCGCGTCAGAGCGATCGGGAGTTGAAGGAGGCGCCGCGCCCGCCAACAGAGATCGAGCTCAAGCCCCCCTTGCTGTAGCCGTAGGCCCGCGAAGCGATAGTTGAAGCGCAGCGGGCCCGGGCGGGTGGAGCGGCGGAAGCGGAAGCCCATGACAATCAGCGGCTTTTGACGCAGCAGCTGCCGGAGCTGAACCAGCCAAGCGGGCAGGAGTTGCCGCAGGCGAAGAAGCCCAGGGGGCAGCTGTTGCCTGTTTTCTCAATCGCGCCGCGGGTGCTGTCACTAACGCTGGGCACGCTGCGGCTGCCGGAGCTGCAGTAGCCGAGCGGGCACCCTCCCACCTTCGAAGGGGACGAATGGGCCGCTGGGCCAGAGCTGATCCGCTGGCCGGGGTGAG
>CAZBMT010000238.1:0-4560 GCA_964492645.1 uncultured Cyanobium sp.
GCGGCGGCGAACACGGCCAGCTGCACCGGCTCGGGGATCAGTCCCTGCTTGACGAGCGAACCACCGATCCAGCTGCCCGCCAGGGCCGGCACCCCCAGGATCAGGGCGGGCCGGGGCGCCACCTGGCGGCGCCGCAGATAGGGGCCGGCGTTGGCCACGGCCAGCAGGGTGACGGCCAGGAGCGAGAGGGGCACCGCCTCCCGGGTGGGCAGCCCGGCGCCGCTGATCAGCAGGGGCAGCAGCAGGATCGAGCCGCCGGCGCCCAGCACCGCCAGCAGGAACCCGATCAGGGCCCCCCCGGCGGCCATCAGCAGCAGCAGGGCGACGCTCAAGACCACCCCCCCTGCCGCGGCCCGGTGACCTGGTGTGTCGACGGGGACGGGGGAGACATCGCGGCGCCATCGGCTAGAGCTATGACTATACACGCATACAACGGCAAAAGAGTGAAACGTCGGCTGTTGCCCGACCCCAGGGGCGGGAATGGCGCTGCATAATGCCTCTGGCGTCATAGTGATCAGTCATGGGCGTTGTCGGATCCGGTTCGATTCCCAGTCCGGAGCTGCTGGAGGAGTTCAGCCAGTTCTTCCGCCTCCTGAGCGAACCGGCCCGGCTCCAGCTCCTCTGCCATCTGCGCCAGGGGCCCTGCGATGTCGCCTCCCTGATCGAGGCCACCGGCTTCAGCCAGTCGCACATCAGCCGCCAGCTCTCGCAGCTGCAGCGGGCCGGCCTCGTGAGCTGCGAGCGCGACGGCGTGCGCCTCATCTACCGGGCTGACACCGAGCTGGTGGAGGAGCTCTGCCACCTGGTCCAGACCCGGATGAAGCAGCGCCTGCAGCAGCAGCTCGACCAGCTCCAGACCGCCTGAGGCGGGATCAGAGCCAGTGCGCCGGATAGGCCGTGGCTCCCCGGACCCCCCGGCTGAACAGCCAGGCCAGCAGCACCAGCAGCGCCGAACCGGAGAGCACGGGAAACAGCACGAATCCTGCCGAGGCCTTCAGAAAGACCCCCAGAAAGGCGACTCCGCCGGCCGGGGGATGCAGGCAGCGACCCTGCTGTCCCACCAGGATGGTGAGCCCCACCGCCAGGGCCACGCCCCAGGCGCCGGACCAGCCGCAGCTCACCACCAGCACCGCGATCATGGCCCCCAGGGTGTTGCCGAGAACGATGTTGCGGGGCTGGGCCAGGGGGCTCCGGGGATGGCCGAAGAGAAGCACCGAGGACGCCCCCAGCGGGGCCGCCATCAGCAGGTAGCCGCTCCAGACACTGAGACCGCCGAGCAGGGCCAGGGACAGCAGGGCCCCGACCCAGGAGAAGGCCAGGTGGTCGCGGGTGAAGCTCGGCTGCTAGGCCCGGCCCCGCTCGCGCTCGGTGTGAACGGAAGCGAGCAGCCGCGCCAGCCAGGCCGCCCTGTCCCCACGGGAGGTGGGGCCGGTCCGGAACGTCATGGGGGCAACCGCCGGGGGTTGGGTCCTCATTGTGGCGAATCGTTGCGCCGGATCGTGTGGCAGCGGGTACCAGGACAGCCCGCCAGAGTGATGGCGGCTTCCCTTGCTTCCGTCGGTGATCACCCGCTCCGAGGCCCCCAGCCCCGCTCGCCCGGGCCCCCATCCCCTGTGGACGCGGGCCTTCCATGGCTTCAACCTGCTGGTGCTGCTGCTGCTGGCCGCCAGCGGCCTGGAGATCTACAACGCCAATCCGGTCTTCGGCGGCCGGGCCGGCGCGACCGTCCCCGAGTGGCTCACCCTCGGCGGCTGGCTGGCCGGCGGCCGCGACTGGCACTTCGGCGTCATGGGGCTGTACGCCGCCAACCTGGGGCTCTGGATCGGCCTGCTGCTGCAGCGGCGCCACCGGCGTATGGCCGACGGCGGCGATCTCGGCAGCCTGCGCCACAGCGCCAGTCCCCCCCGGCGCCGCCTGGCCAGCCACCGTGTCACCTACACCCTGATGCTGATCGTGCTGGCCCTCAGCCTGCTGACGGGCCTGGCCATGTACAAGCCGGCCCAGCTGTGGTGGCTGGTGTCGCTGTTCGCCTTCGCCGAGCCGGCCGGCCTCTCCAGCTGGCAGATGCTGCGGGTCTGCCACCTGGTCACCATCCCAGCCATCGCCGTGCTGCTGGTGGCCCACGTGGGGCTTTCCTGGCGGGTGGGCGGCCTGCCGCTGCTGCGTCGGATGGTCCTGTGACGGGCGGCGCCGCTCTCCCAGGCCGTCGCCATGCCCTCGGCCTGCTGCTCTCCGGCGGCCCCTCCCTGCTGCTGGGCGGCTGCGGCCTCAACCGCTGGAGCACCGCGGTGGGCGAGGCCACCCAGCCGCTGAACGAACGGATCGAGGCCCTGCTGCAGGGCAAGGGGCCGGTGCCCGGGTTCCGGCGCAGCCAGGTGGAGCCGGCCGCCCTGCTGGTCAACAGCTTCAACGGCACCCCCAACCTCCCGCCCGAGCGCTACCGGCTGGTCGTCAACGGGGCGGTGCGCCGCCCGCTGCGCCTCGATCTGGCCGCCCTGGCCGCCCTGCCCCAGCGGGAGTGCGTCATCCGCCACGTGTGTGTGGAGGGCTGGGCGGCAATCGTCGCCTGGTCGGGGCCGCGGCTGGCCGACGTGCTGGCCCTGGCCGGCCCCTCGCCCCTGGGGGCCTACCTGGCGATCCGCTCCGCCGACCAGTACTTCGAGACCTGGGACCTGGCCTCCGCCCTGCACCCCCAGACCCTGCTGGCCACCCACATGAACGGGGCGCCGCTGCCCGTGGCCAACGGCGCCCCCGTGCGGCTGGCCAGCCCCATCAAGCTCGGCTACAAGCAGAGCAAGTGGGTCATCGGCCTGGAGCTGATGACCAGCCTCGGCGACCGCCTCGGCACCTGGGAGGACAGGGGCTATGAGTGGTTCGCCGGGCTCTGAGGGGCCTCCTGGCGGCGCTCAGGGCTTGAGGGGCGCCCAGGCCATGGTGGCGTTGAACTTCTGGCACCAGATCAGCACCGATTTCTGGGCCTTGAGGTCGATCGAGGCGGGGATCACGTAGCTCTGGGCGCCCTTGCTGGATTTCAGCTTCGAGAGCAGGGTGTAGCTGCCGGGCTTGAGGGCGAAGGCAGGAGGCTTGCTCATCGCCAGGGGCGTGGCGGAGGGGCTGAAGGCCACCCAGAGGTCGGGGGCCATGTCGTTGGTCTTGAAGTCACCGCTGAGGGTGAGCACCGTCTGGCCGCCCTTCTGGCTGATCGTGAAGCCACCGCTCACGGGGGCCTCGGCCTTGCGGAAGCTGCCGCTGGCCTTCGCCATGGCCTGGGCCACCGAACCCAGGGCGGGGGCGATCGGTTCGGCCCGGGGAAGGCCGAGGCTGCGGGCAGGGAGGACGGCGCCGGAAAGGGCCGCCGCCGCCACCAGGGTGAGGGCGCCGGTGACGACGGTGCGGGGGGAGCGGGTCATCGTGAAGGGGGTGTGAGGGGCGAGGGACAGGTCGGGCACTACGGCGCCGGAACCCGCTCTCACAGGTGGATACCGGCGAGCGGACGGATTGGATTGGATCCGGTTCCGGTTCAGGTGATGGATACGGTGCGGTCGAGGGCTTCGAGATTCACCAGGCGACGCCCCCCGCTGTCGACGGAGACCAGATCGGCAAAGGTCCGGCCCTGGAGGATGTCCTCGATGCGGTAGTGATGGACCTGGAGCAGGGACGATCCCGTCACTTCGTCGGATCCCTCCATCAGCACCGCCGTCGCATGCAGCTGGGGCGTGGAGGGGTTCAGCAGCGGCAACGGGTGCACCCGGCGCAGCCATAGACCCGGTTCGATCTCCTCATCGACGAACAGGACCATGGCGTACGGCACCTTCAGCCAGTAAATGGGGTCGGCGGTGACGAAGCGGCAGCTGAGGTGACCATCGGGCCAGGAGCTCAGGCACAGCTGGCGGCTGAAGCGCAACGGGGAATCCACCTGGGTGAACCGCAGGAAGAACAGACCCGTGACCATGGCGGTGGTCAGGATGCCGATGATCCCCTGGGCCGCCGCCAGGCCCAGGGTGTACGGAGAACTCACCCTGGCGGACTGGACACTGGCGCTGAACAGGTACTGCAGGGCGAAGATGCTGCTGGTGGGCAGCCCCATCGCCCCGTCGGCCTCCACATGGCCGGCATCCAGCTGAAACGCCAGCGCGAAGACCAGTACCTCCGCCAGGTAGATCAGCGTCATCGCCAGGAAGAACGCCGGCCAGGGCATCCGCATCGCCATCGACACCGGCTGGCGCCAGAGGCTGGTCCAGGGGCTGCGCTGGTGATCCAGGGTGCGGCGTGCTGGCCGCGACAGCTGGTTCAGGACGGTGGAGAAGCGAACGAGGACCCGGTGCTTGACGCAGGAACCGTAGGGGTCCCGGGCCGGTGCTTCAGGGCCTCTCTGCCCCTGTTCCCGGAGGGGCCTGGAGGGCGTCATCCTGAGTCGATGAGGCTCTTGCACCCATCCGACGGGCGACTGCGGCCGATCCCGGGCCTGCTGCCGCTGCTGCTCTACGTGCTGCTGCGGGGGCTGGATGCCACCGTGCTCAAGGGCCTGCAGGACCACGGGATGGCCCATCCGGTGGATGG